>JAQTWR010000223.1 GCA_028689195.1 Anaerolineales bacterium
TAATCATGTGCGCCGAAAACGGAGAAAGTAAATTAGCGTCGGAGCCTATTGCCAGCGGGATGAAATTTCCCTGCCCCATTTTCCATCCAACAACGACGAGCGTTGCCAAACTGGCAAATAATGCGATGATCCCGCCCTTGCGTCCGGCTAATAACACCGCGCTTACGATAAGGGTTACAAAAAAAAGGAAACTCTCTGCCGAATACCCAAAACTGACGGTTTCCATCAGCCCAAACGCGTAAAGAATAAGCAATATTCCGGCGGCTCTGACGTTGAAATGAAGATTGCGCGTCATTGCCAGTATCCACAAAAAACTGCCGACCACCAGAAAGACAACACGCCCTTCATCGAAACTTATAAAATCGGACTTGGAGAAAAGCGTAATAACAGTCGCCAACGGGGTTCCGACTCGCAAGGCAATTGTCAATATCCGTTCGCGAGCCTGATGCCAATCGGGGTAGATACCGGGAGGCGTTTTGAGATCGGCGCGCGCAGGCGCTCGGAAGAAATTAAACAGGTGGGTTATTAATGGAAAACACTCAAAATTCACAGGCAATCCTTGAAAATTAGATTGGCAAATTATATAGCAAGCGACCGATTAAATCATTGCAAAGGCATGAACCCTACGGACTCACACCTTGGTTTGCCTGCCCTCGTTAGATCAAAATTCGGAATTCGATTCCAGCGCCGAACGGAATTTGTAACGCTCTATAATTGCTTTAAGCAGATCGGCATTTTCAGGCGAAACTTCGCCAAACTCAAAACCGATGTTGAAATACTGCGGGCTTTCATCCTGCCTGATCCAAGCTACGCGCGCGGGGATAACCATGCGTGTCACAGATGAATCTGCGCCGCTTTCGGGAAATTCAATCCCAAGCACGAGATGAGCGTCTGTTTCAATCGTTTTTTCGCCAATCACCATCACGCCTTTTAAGGTCAAGTCTCCAACGTAACCGAGCAAAGTTTTTGAGCGTAAATCATACACAGGCGTAAAAGCCATCAGTTTCTTGCGGGATTCTTTTCTTTGATTACTCATGTGAAACTCCTTATATTAAAACGACTTCCACAATTTCACCTGCGCTAAGACCTGTCGCGTCGGGGTGAATCCGTAACAAACCGTCTGCCGCAGCGAGCGTAAAAATTAAATTAGATTTACCAAAGATCGGCTCAGCCGCCCATCTTCCGATTCCCGATTCCCGATTTTCAATCAACTTCACAGGCTGCCAATCTTCGCGCCCCGCTTGCGAAGACAAATTAACAGTTAACTTTGCCTGCACGGTCGCTTTTGGTCTTGGCAGCGCGCCTAGTAATTTTTCGATGACTGGAACCACAAACAAATATCCGTTTACCAAAGCGCTGACGGGGTTGCCGGGAAGCCCGATTACAGCCTTGCCATTGCACACGCCTAAAATCGTCGGCTTGCCCGGGCGCGTGTTAATGCCGTGAACCAAAACGCCCGGCTCCCCCATCTGGCGGATGACTTCGGCGGTCATATCTCGCGTAGATGCGGATGAGCCAGCCGTGATGATGACCATATCGCAATGCGATAGCGCCAGCGCAGCCGCGTTTTTTAATACCTCGAAGTTATCTCCAAAAATCCCGTAGCGAATCGCTTCGCCTCCATATTTTTCAATCAGCGCGCTAAGCGTGTATGAGTTGATGTCGTGTACTTGACCTAGTTTTGCGTTTTCAGTTGGGTCTATTATTTCATCTCCAGTTGAAATTAATCCTATTTGCGCCTTACTGACTACGCGAAGTTTTGTAATTCCCAACGCCATTAGTCCGCCAATCTCGGCGGGACGAATTAATGTCCCTTTTGGAATTACGATTTGGTCTTTGGCGACGTCTTCGCCAACGCGAATTAGGTTCTCCCCGTCCGCAACGGCTTTGAAGGTTTCGATTTCATTCGCGCTTACCGATTGTGTGTACTCCAACATGACAACCGCGTCGGCGCCTTTGGGGAGCATTCCGCCGGTGTGTATTAACGCGCATTCTCCCGCGCCGACTTCAAACGACGGCGAATCGCCCATTGGAGATTCGCCAATGAGGCGAAGATACGCGGGCAACGAATCGCTTGCGCCGAAAGTATCTTTTGCGCGGACGGCGTAACCGTCTACGGTGGAGCGCTGAAATTCAGGCAACGGATGCGGCGCGAGAATATCGGCGGCGGTTACACGATTGAGGGCGCGAATCGTATCCACTAATTCAGGATCAGATTGAAGCGCGGAAAGATGCGCGAGCAGTTTTTCGCGGGCAGCATCGGGCGGAAGAAGAGTCAAAAATTCGGGCATGGGATTCTATAGTCCAAAGTCAAAGGTCGGAAATCTAACGCAACCAGAAAGTCAAAGTGATGAAATAAGTCGTAAGCCCGAAGACGGCAAGCGCGGCGGACGAGAGCAAGCGCCAATTTGGTTTGCCTCCGAGCGAAATGTAGCGGAGCAAAATGATTTGCAAAACAGCAAAAGGCAACGTAAGGAACGCAGTCCAAATCGAGTAACCAAGAACGAGCGCAACGGCAAATAACGAGTAAGCGAAAACGATCAGACTGTGATGCAAAGGCACGGCGCGTTCCCAGCCAAGTTGGCGCAGGAGCGTGACGCGTTGATATTTTTGATCGAAAGAAAATGTTACAAAATTATCAACGAGAAAATACGCGAGCGCAAGCGCGGTCAACGGGGCGACGATGAAAATAAGCAGGCGATGATTCGCATTGAATTGCAAAGTAAAACCGATGGACGGAATGATATATGCGATATGCGCGGCGAGAATCAATTCGCCAAAACCGCGATTGACAAATCGAATCGGCGGGATGGCGTAAGAAAGAACAAGGATGAAGGATGAAAGATAAAAGATGAATGAAGATAGAACGAGAATTTGATTAATGTAAAGCAGGTAAGCAAGAAAGACGCCGCTTGTAAGAGTCGCAATGGAGATATACAGCATGTTATTACGCAGAGTTTCTTGCTGCTGCGGAGTTTCATCTTCGATCAGCGGTTCATTGTGCGGACGAAAAACTTCGGAAAGCAGAGCCATGCTTAGTTGCGCGAGAAGGACGACGGCAAAGCCAAGCCAAAACGCAAGAATGTTCAGCGGTTTGCCAAGATACGCGGGAATACTCGCGCCGAGAATATAAGTCAGCGCTACGAGGAGGAGGTGAAGGGGACGGGAGAGTTTAATCAAGGGATGGTTGAAGGGCGAAAGTCAAAGGTCGAAGGTCAATTGGGGAATTTTATGATACCTTGTTTGGAAAGTTCTATAATTTCTTGAGAAGCGATATTGAGCGATTCTAAAATTGGACGGGTATGTTCGCCCAAACTCGGCGGTGGGGAACTTTCTTGGCGAGCGAAGACGAAGGGCGAATTCATGCGGACGGGTTTTCCATCTTCCAGATGAACATATCCGCGCGCCTGCACTTGCGGATGCGAGAGCATTTCTTCAAAACTGTTGACGGGTTCAAGACAGGCGTCGGCTTCGGCGAAAAGATCGAGCCACGCCGCGCGCGTTTTTTGGCGGAAAAGCGCGGTCAACTCATCGCTCAACAACGGGTCGAGTTGACGGGGAATTAAAGCCGCGCGGCTTGCGCGTTGGCAAAATTCAGCCCAAAAATGAGGTTCGAGCGCAGAGAGCGCGACGTGGTTCTTATCCGCTGTTTCGTAAACATTATAGCAAGCCATTGCGCCATTGGTGGGCATTTTTCCGCCTTCGGGTTTATGTCCGCTGAAAAAAGCGCCGCCCGCAAAAGGCGTGACCCATGAAACTACGCCGTCGAGCAGCGCCAAGTCGAGGTACGCGCCTTTGCGTCCAGCCAGCGCCGCGAGGATGGAAATTGCCGCCAGCATCGAGCCGCTCAAATCAGCCATTTGGATTCCGTAAAGCGTCGGCGCTCCGTCGCAGGGCGCGTTCAGCGACAACGCCCCGCCAACGGCGGTATAGTTCAGGTCGTGACCTGCGCGGTCGCGGTATGGACCTGATTGCCCATAACCAGAAAGCGAACAATAAATAATATTCTCATTGACGGCGCGGACGTCTTCGTAACCAATCCCCCAGCGCTGAACCGCGCCCGGGCGAAAAGCCTCCAGCACGACGTCGGCGGTTTTGCACAACTCGAGAAAAATTTCGCGTCCGCGCGGATTGCGATAGTCCAATCCCAAACTTTGTTTGTTGCGATTGACCGATTCAAATAATCCATGAAGCCCGAGTTCAGGCAGGAGCGTGCGGGCGTAATCGCCCGAATGCGGCGTTTCGACTTTGATCACTTCGGCGCCAAGATCGGCAAGCAGTTGCGTAAGATAAGGACCCGGCAGTAAACGCGAAAGGTCAACAATGCGAACTCCATTAAGCGGTTGATAGGACATAAGCAAACCTCTACGATTTATGATTTTTCGACAAATATTCTTCCAGCCGTTCCACTGCCTGCGGAAGATTTTTCCTGCCAAGCCCCAAACGAAAGTGATTTTCCGAATCGTCGTACATCGTTCCCGGCAAAAGCAAAACGCCCGCCCTGCGGACAAGGTCGTCGCAAAACTCTTCGACGCCGCCTCGAAGCAATTTTGGGAATCCCATCGAGCCTGCCCGCGGACGCGCCCAGGAGAATAAATCCGTGTGACGCGCGAAGAAACCATCCACGACGGCGAGATTATTTTTGATGATGGCAAGATTTCGCGCGGCAAGTTTTACGCGATGACGCAGCGCCACTTCCGTAAGGAATTCGCTTGGCGCGGAATTGCAGATGGTGGTGTAGTCTTTGAGCGCCGCCATATCTTGATAAATCTTTTCATTTTTTGTGGCGATCCATCCGATACGCAAGCCAGCCAATCCATACGTTTTGGAGGCGACGCCAAGCGAGACGGCGTGCTCGCCATAATCGCACGCGGCGGGGAGTCGAGTCGAAATGTCGTATTCCGATTCGCGGTAAACCTCATCGGAAAAGAGCAGTAGATTATCTTCCTGCGCGAATTGGTTCAACGCGTCAAAATCAGCGCGGGACATTAAGTATCCCGTCGGGTTGTGCGGCGTGTTGACAATGATCGCCTTCGTGGATGCGCGCATGAGTTGACGCAGTTCATTCACATCCAACGCCCAATGATTTTCCTCGCGCGCGCGCCAAAGGGACGCGTCGCAGCCAATTCCCTTTGCGACCTCGCTCAAGGATTGATAATGCGGCGAGTGAACGATCACATGGTCGCCCGCTTTGAGCATGGCGTGCATGAAAAGATAAATCGCTTCGCCCGCGCCTGTATGAACGAGGATGTGTTCAGGCTGCATAGAGGCGTAGAGATTGCAAATTTCTTTTCGCAAAGCAATACCGCCCTGCGATTCAGTGTATCCGAGCCAGACGTTTTGGAGTTTCTGCTCCGCG
>JAQTWR010000224.1 GCA_028689195.1 Anaerolineales bacterium
GACGAACTCGTCCGCAAGGTGGTGAACGAGATCGGTTACGACAGCAGCGATAAAGGCTTTGATGGAAATACCTGCGCGGTGCTTTCGGCAGTCGCCAGCCAAAGCGCGGATATTGCGCTCGGCGTGGATCACGCGATGGAAGACAAAAGCGGCGAAATGAAAGACGCCAACATCGAGCATGTCGGCGCGGGCGATCAGGGCATGATGTTCGGCTTTGCCTGCAACGAAACGCCCACCCTTATGCCCATGCCGATTTACATGGCGCATAAATTATCGCGCCGTTTGAGCGAACTCCGCAAAGACGGCACGCTCCCCTGGCTGCGCCCCGACGGCAAGAGTCAAGTGACGGTTGAATATTCGCAAGGCAAACCGAAACGCATCGACACCGTGTTGATTTCCACGCAGCACGCGCCCGAAATTTCCCAATCTGAAATTATGGAGCTCGTCAGCGAGCATATTATTTACCCGACCTTGCCCGAAGGCTTGGTTGATAAAAACTTGAAGGTCTTCGTCAATCCCACCGGACGTTTTGTCATCGGCGGTCCAATGGGCGACGCGGGCGTGACGGGACGCAAAATTATCGTGGATACATACGGCGGCATGGGACGTCATGGCGGCGGCGCGTTCAGCGGAAAAGACCCCACGAAGGTGGATCGTTCCGCGGCGTATGCGGCGCGTTATGTGGCGAAGAATATCGTCGCCGCTGGTTTGGCTGATCGCGTCGAAGTTCAAGTCGCGTATGCCATTGGCGTGGCGCATCCGCTTTCGGTCAACGTCGAAACTTTCGGCACGGCGAAAATCGCGGACGAAAAAATCTCCGCGCTCGTCAGCGAATATTTTGACTTGCGCCCGGGCGCGATCATCCGCGATTTGGATTTGCGCCGCCCGATCTATCGCAAGACCGCCGCGTACGGTCACTTCGGACGCGACGACATCGAATTCCCGTGGGAGCGCACCGATAAAGCGGAAGCGTTAAAGAAAGCCGCTGGGTTGTAAATTCGTAATTCGTAAAAGCGTCTCTGAGAAATCGGAGGCGCTTTTTGATTCGACGCGGGTATAATCGTCGCCTATGTCTGAACGTGATATGAACAAAGCCGCGTTGCGCGGCGAACCTTCTTATGTATGGCGCGCAGGTCAGCAGCGCCGATTGGATATGATTGCGCGCGCTGCGGGCGAACGCATTCGCGGACTTGCGCTGGAAAACGGCTGCGGCGTGGGAATGTACGTTGCCAAGTTGCGGGAACTCGGCGCGCGCGTGATTGGCTTGGAATATGATTTTGACCGCGTGCGCGAAGCGCGGCTTCACTCTGAATTTGTCTTCAACGCCGCGGGAGAATTTGTCCCGCTGCCTTCCGCCACCTTCGATTTAATTCTCAGCCACGAAGTTATCGAACACGTCGCGGATGATCGCGCCGCGATCCGCGAAATGATTCGGCTGCTCAAAGTGGGGGGGCGCGCGGTCATCTTCTGTCCCAATCGCGGCTATCCTTACGAAACGCATGGCGTTTTTTGGAAAGACAAATATTATTTCGGCAACAAATTATTCGTCAACTACTTGCCGCGCGCGTGGCGGAATAAACTTGCTCCGCATGTCCGCGTCTATTCCGCAAGCGATATGCAAAAATTATTCGACGGCTTGCCCGTGAAATTTATCGAACGCACAATTATTTTTGGCGCGTATGACAATATCATCGCGCGGTTTGGCGCGCTGGGAAAATTCCTGCGCGCGATTCTACAGTTTCTAGAATCCACGCCGCTGAAGGGTTTGGGCTTATCGCATTTTTGGGTGGTAGAGAAAGTTAAATAACGAATGCGTCGCATTTATTTATGCGCTAACAAACAAACCTCCGAGTCTTCAAGATTTTGGAGGTTTGCTTTTTTTACTTGCAAAATTCATCCATCATTGACGCATTACACTTCAATATGCTAAACTGAAAGTGCTTTCATTTTTACTTTTACGAGGTTGGATATGGCTAAAAAAAAGAAACCTACAATTTATGATGTCGCCGAGCGTTCAGGAATTAGCATTTCGACCATTTCGCGCGTCTTGAACAATCCTGAAAAGGTCAACCCGGAAACGCGGGCAACCGTGCTGGATGCGATTGATAAACTTGGGTTCGTCCCCAAAGCCGAAGCGCGCGCGCGCGCGTTGAGCGGCTCTAATCGAATTGGCGTGATTACCCCCTTTTTTACCGCGCCTTCGTTTGTGCAGCGTTTGCGGGGCGTTGCGTCTGCGCTGGCGACTTCCAATTACGAACTGGTCATCTACACGGTTGATTCTTACGACCGCATACAGGGATATTTTTCCTCCATTCCCTTTGTAAGCAATCTCGATGGTTTGATCGTGATGTCGCTTCCCATTCAAAAACAGGACGCGCAACGTTTCCTCGATCATGGAATCGAAACTGTTTTGGTGGAATATTCCCACCCTGAAATGAATTGCATCGAAATTGACGACTTTCAGGGCGGAGTTATGGCAACGCAGTACTTGATTGATAAGGGACATCGGTGCATTGCGTTTGTTGGCGATAAAGAGCCGCATGACTTTGAGATACACCCCGCAAGCGCGCGCCTGAAAGGGTTCAAAGAGACGATGCGAAAAGCCGGCTTGGACCTTCCCGATGAATATGTTCGTTTGTTCGTCAATACTCAGGAACGCGCCATGCAGGCAACCCGCGATATGTTAAGCCTGCCAACGCCCCCAACGGCGATTTTTGCCGCCGCGGATATTCAGGCGTTGAGCGTTTTGAAGGTGGCGCGCGAGATGGGGGTAAAAGTGCCGGAGCAGCTGGCGGTGATTGGGTTTGACGATATTGATTCCGCCGAATATCTCGACCTTACCACCATTCGCCAGCATCTTGATGAATCGGGCAAACTGGCGGTTGAAATTCTGCTTGCTCATATCGCCGACCCGTCGCGTCCGCCGCAGCATGTGCGCCTCCCGCTAAATCTTATTGAACGTAAAACCGCATAAAGAATAGTTTCCATTTTCAAATTTGGATATTGACTCTTCACTTCGGATATGCTAAACTTCGTCTTGAAAGTGCTTTCAGAATAACGCTTTCACGTTGTTGGGAAACCCTTTTGATTATTGTTTACAGGAGGTGCGCCCTTAAAAATCCCCCTACCGTTCCTATCGTCTACATTTGTAATTTCGAATTTTTGAAAAATATGAGGAGAAAAATGAACAAGAAATCACTGTTATGGTCTTTGGCGAGCGTATTAATCCTTGCCTCTATTGTGCTTACCGCTTGCGGGGCGCCAGCCGCTCCTGCCGCTACTGAGGCCCCCGTCGCTGCTACAGAGGCTCCCGTTGTAACTGAAGCCCCTGTCGTGACAGAAGCCCCCGCCGCGACCGGCAGTTTCCTTGACCGCGCCTTTGCCGGCGAATTCAAGGGAACGGTTGTAACCGCTACTGGTCCCTTTGTAGACGCCGACGCCCAGAAGTTTGACGCCACCATGGCTGACTTTGAAGCCAAGACCGGCATCGACATTCAATATCAAGGCTCCAAAGAATTTGAAGCCTCGATCAAAGCCGCCATTGACGCGGGTAACGCCCCCGACGTAATTGACTTCCCGCAGCCCGGTTTGCTGGGTACTTTCGCGGCTCAAGGCAAGATCATGGATATGAACAACTATCTCGACCTTGCCGCGCTTCAAGCCAACTACAATCAATCCTGGCTTGATATGGCAACCATGCAAGGACCCAACGGTCCCATCATGGCTGGCGTTTGGGAACGCGTAAACGGCAAGTCCCTTGTTTGGTATCCCAAGAAGGCTTGGGATGAGGCTGGTTATGCAATCCCGCAGACGTGGGAAGAAATGACCGCTCTTATGGACCAGATGGTCGCTGATGGTTCCACCCCTTGGTGCGTTGGTATCGAATCCGGCGCCGCCACTGGCTGGGTTGCCACCGACTGGATGGAAGAGCTCATGCTCCGCACCACCTCGCTCGAAAATTACGACAAGTGGGTCAAAGGCGAACTTCCCTTCAGCTCCCCCGAAGTCAAGAATGCAGCCGAAGTTATGAACTCCATTTGGGCTGATAAATATGTATACGGCGGACGCGCCAGCATTGTGAAAACAAGCTTTGGCGACGCGCCCCTCCCCATGTTTGACGCTGCCGGTCCCAAATGCTGGATGCACAAACAAGGCAACTTCATCACCTCCTTCTTCCCCGAAGGCACGGTTGGCGGTCAGGACTATAGCTTCTTCTACTTCCCCGGCAAAGACGCCGCCTACGGCAAGCCCGTTCTCGTCGCTGGCGACATCTGGGCTGCCACCAACGACCGCCCCGAAGTTATGGCTGTGATGGAATACTTCACCAAGGGCGAGCACCTCAAGGTCTGGATGGAACAGGGCGGCGCGATTGCTCCGCATAAGGACGCCGACCTCGCGTGGTATGGCAATGACATCGAACGCGGCGTTGCGGAAATCATCCAAAACGCGACCTCCGTCCGCTTCGACGGCTCGGACCTCATGCCCGGCGCCGTTGGCGCTGGCACCTTCTGGTCTGAAATGACGAACTACATTTCAGGCGCCGAAGACCTGGACACCGCGCTCAAGAACATTGACGCTTCCTGGCCCAAGTAAGTTTAATTTGTAATTACGAGTCGGCTTGCAAGCGCGAGCCGACTCGTCTTTTTGGTCTCGCTTAATTGTATTAATTATAGGATAATCCAATTTGACTGTCTGATTTTTATAATGAAAGGATGACTAATCTATCCATGACGACGATGCCCTCCAACACACGGTCAAGGCAAAAAGGAAGTTTGCTCGGCGCGGCTCTGGCAATTCTTCCCTTGCTCATTTCGATTGCTTTGTTAGTCTGGGGATTTTTCTTCCTGCGAGATATTCAACAGGCAAAAGATACAACTGTCCCGCAAGGGATAACGGTTTTGTTTGCAATTATTTGGGGCGTTGGGGGAGTTGTCCTGCTTTTCACTACGGCAAATTTCTTTATCGAACAATTACCAGACGCGTGGATGCGCCGCCTCCAACCGATCATCTTTGTCGGACCGGCGATGATCATGCTTATCTGGGCTTTGGTCATTCCGACCATTCGCACCCTGATATTGAGTTTCTACGACGAGGCAAGCGTTAACTTGGTCTGGTTTGAAAACTTCAAATATGTTTTCACCAATCCCAATATGTTAACCGTCTTTCGCAACAACTTATTGTGGATGATTTTCGGCACGACCTTCACGGTTTCTTCGGGATTACTAATCGCGGTGCTTGCCGATAGAAGCCGCTTCGAGAATTTCGCAAAGGCGCTGATCTTTATGCCCATGGCGATTTCTTTCGTCGGCGCGGGAGTCATCTGGAATTTCGTC
>JAQTWR010000225.1 GCA_028689195.1 Anaerolineales bacterium
CTCCGGCGCGTTGATTTAATAACTGCGCGGGATTGACCGTTACGCCGCGGTCATATAATTTATTGACGGGGACTGCCAGCAATTCCTTTTCTTTGGGGCGAAGCGCGGCATCTTTTCTGATCTTGGGAAGGCGTATCGCTTTCCCGTTTTGAGCGGTCGGCGGAATTTGCGCGCCAAGTCCCTGCGTGTTTTCGTATGTCGTGCCGCCGTAATACAGATCGCCGCGTCCCACGATGGGCCATTGACCGTATGTTTCGGCGAGTTTTTCGTAAGTCAACTCGTTGAAGGATTCGACCGAATTTGCGAGAATATCGAACACCACAGAAGCCGACGAACCTTCGAGAATGATTCCCATCTGCTTTGCAATTTGAGACGTAATCGCGTAATCAGGACGCGCATCGCCCTTCACAGGCACGGCGGGATAAAACCGTTGAACGCGGCGCTCGCCCGACGTGAAAGTGCCTTCGCGCTCGGTATATGCTTGCGCGGGGAAAACCACGTCCGCGATTTCGGTCGTCGCGGTTTCGAGAATTTCCTGCACGGCTACAAACTTCGCGCCATTCAACGCCTTCGCCAGCGCGGGAGAATCTCCCACCGGGTCGGAGCCGACGATATAAACGGCTTTGCCCTTGAGCGCCTTTTCGAGGTCAGGCTCAGGCTGGAAGCCAATCTCCCATGCGCCCTGCTCGTTGACTCTTTGCCAGACGCCAACCAAACCGTTGTTCGGTCTGCCGATATGATCGGTTTCTTTCAGTAATTCGCCGCAAGCGGAAGCCAGCCCCGCGGAACCGCTCAAGCCGAGTCCCTCGTTGCCGAAAAATACAATCGCGTTCTTTGCCTTTGCAAACTCATCCGAAATTTTGCTTTTCTTGCCGAGATCGTTGATGGTCTTGACCTCGTCGCCATACGCATAGCGGATAACGAACTTGGCGAATTTATCCAGTTTCGTCTCGCGCGGATTTGCGACGATGAGCGTCGCGCCGCGATCCGCAGCCTGTTTGACGCGCAGCCACCAGATCGGCGCTTCTTCATATAAGTTGGAGGCGACAACCAAAATCGCGTCGCCCTTGCCCATCTTGCCGAGATTTGTATCCTGCCCCACGCCGACGAGCGTGGTCGCGTCGCCGCCGCCCATATCCGAATATAAAATCGCGGCGGCTCCGGCGGTATCTGCCAGCGATTTGAGGTTGAATAAATCCTCGTTCGCCAGCCGACCCGAAGCGAGGATAACCATATCCTTCTTGGCTTTGGAGAAATGCTCGGCGGCGAATTTTGTCGCGGCGTCCCATGAAGCGCGCGCGAGTTTTTCGTCTTTGCGGATAAGCGGCTTGGTCAGGCGTTTCTTGCTTTCGGTATAGTGATACGCAAAGCGACCCTTATCGCAAAGCCAGATTTCGTTGACTTCTTCATTCTGACGCGGCATGACGCGCTTGACGACTACATCGCCATTGGCTTTTGCTTCGCGGCGCGTGTTGAGCGTGGTGTTGCATCCAACGGGACATTGCGTACAAATGGAAGCCTGCGCCTTGAGTTCCCACGGACGCGCGCCAAAGCGGAAGTCTGCGGTGGTCAACGCGCCGACGGGACAAATATCGGTGGTATTGCCCGAGAAAACGGAATCAAATCCCGGGTCGGATAAAGTAACGATTTGCGTATTGCGCCCGCGTTCGTCAAAGCCGAGAACCGCCTCGCCCGCGACTTCATCCTGAAAGCGGATACAGCGCGCGCATTGGATGCAGCGTTCGCGGTCGAGCCAAATCAACTCGCCTAGCGGAACTTGTTTCTCGAAATGTTTTTTCTCGTCGTAGACGAAGCGGCTCTTGCTGGGACCAAACGCCATCGTCAGATTCTGCAACGGACATTCGCCGCCCTTGTCGCATACGGGGCAATCCAGCGGATGCGAGGTGAGCAAAAATTCCACCGTGCCTTTTTGACCGTCCACCGCTTTGGCGGTTGTGGTCATCACCACCATGCCCTCAGAAACGCGATTGGTACACGCGGTTTCGAGTTTGGGCATGAACTGCACTTTGGGCTTGCCGTCTTCCATCACCACCTGACCTGTGGCGCGATCAAGCATGGGGCGACCCACTTCCACGAGACACGCGCGGCACATGCCGACAGGTTCGAGTTTGGGATGATGGCAAAAGACGGGAATATCAATGCCCGCCATCTTCGCCGCATCCGCGATCAAAGTTCCGTCTGGAACCGTTACTTGTTTGCCATCTATTGTTAGTGTGACTTGTTTCGTCATGAATACTCCGTAGCAGGTAATTAGGAAATTAGGCGATTAGGTAACTAGGCAATCAGGGCGTTCGCCCTAATCCCAAATTACTAATTACCTATTACCTATTTACCGCCTTCTTAAAATCCTGCGGGAAACGTTCGATGCCAGTCACCACAGCCATCGTAGAGAATTCGCCCAACGCGCACAGGCATTTGCCCTGCATTTGCTTGGCGACATTCAACAGCAGGTCAACATCTTCCTGCTTGCCGCGTCCTTCGTGGATTTTCGCGGTGAGGCTCTGCATCCAATAATTGCCTTCGCGGCAGGGCGTGCATTTTCCGCACGATTCATGTTTGAAGAAGTGGATGGTTTTATTGACGACCCAATCCATATCCACCGTATCATCCAGCACAATGACCGACGCGGAGCCGAGGTCGCCGCCAATGGTGCGAACGGTCGCGTAATCCATCTGCGTATCGAGGACTTTGTCGTCCACTACGATCAAGGAAGACGACGCGCCTGCGGGCATAATCGCTTTGACGGGTCTGCCTTCCTGCACGCCGCCGCCGTATTCATAAATCAACTGGCGGAAGGTGGAGCCGAAGGGAAGTTCATAATTGCCCGGCTTGCGCACGCGACCCGAAAGCGAGAAAATCTTCACGCCCGCGCTATCGGCTGTGCCAAGCGATTTGTACCAGTCCGCGCCGTTTGCCATAATCATCGGGACGTTGGTGAACGTCTCGACGTTGTTGATGATGGTCGGTTTGCCGTAAAGTCCGTATGAAGGCGGGAAAGGCGGACGCACGCGCGGCTGTCCGCGTTTGCCTTCCATGGATTCCAGCAGCGCGGTTTCTTCGCCGCAGATGTATGCGCCCGCGCCAAGATGCGTGTAAATGCGGAGCGAATATTCCGTCCCAAAGAGCTTGTCGCCGAGGAAGCCAGCCTTTTCCATTTCCGCGATTTTTTCGTCGAGGAAAGCCGCCACCTGCCAGAACTCTCCGCGCAGGTAAACGTAACCAACGTTCGCGCCCACCGCGTAACATGAAAGCGCGAGTCCCTCCAAAAATTGGAAGGGATTGCTTTCCATGATTTCGCGGTCTTTGAACGTGCCGGGTTCGGATTCATCGGCGTTGGCGACGACATAATGGGGCCAGTTCTTGTTATCAATGAACGACCACTTCATGCCGGTGGGGAATCCCGCGCCGCCGCGTCCGCGCAGACCCGAATTTTTGACCACAGCGGTCACGTCTTCGGGCTTCATTTTGGTTACGGCTTTTTTGAACGCGTCAAATCCGCCATTTTTTTTGTAGACATCAATCTTGTTGATGTCGGGGACGTCACGATGACGTAAGAGGATATGCGCCATTATTTCACCCCCGCATCAGATTTTTTCAACGCTTCGATCAATTCCATCGTGCGATCCACGGTCATATTCTCGTGATATTTGATTCCGTCGGGACCTTGCGTCTGGAACATCGGCGCTTTGTCGCACGCGGCAAGACACATCACGGCTTCGAGCGTCACCACGCCGTCAGGCGTAGTTTCGCCTACTTTGATTCCGAGATTGCCGCACAGGTTGTTAAGGAATTCATCCGCGCCGCGTAACGCGCAGGGCAAATCGGTGCAAACCTGCATTCGATATTTGCCCGCCTTCTCGTCGTGATACAGCGAATAAAAGCCGACGATGGAGGCGACTTCGGTTTCGGTGATATCCAACATCTGCGCGATATTTTGCATCGCGGCTTTGTTGACGTACCCTTCCTCGCGCTGGGCTAGATACAGGAGCGGCATCACCGCGGAGCGTTTTTGCTCGGGCGGGTATTTTGCCAAAATTTGTTTAACTTCCTTCGGATATTTTTTTTCGAGGCTCATCTGTCAATATCTCCGAGGACAATATCAATGGAAGAGAGAATGGCGACGAGGTCAGCCACCAAATGTCCTTTAACGATTTGCGAAAGCACGCCGAGATTGTCGAATGAAGGCGTGCGTAAATGGACGCGATACGGTTTGGGTCCGCCGTCGCCTTCGAGCAGCAAGCCCAACTCGCCGCGCGGAGATTCGACCGCGCAGTAAACCGAAGCCTTCGGCGCGGAGAAACCCTCCGTCCACAATTTGAAATGGTGGATGAGCGCTTCCATACTCACGCCAATTTCAGAGCGCGGTGGCGGGACGAATTTGCGGTTCTCAGAGCGCACAATTCCCGACGGTAATTTATTCAACGCCTGCTCGACAATCTTCAGCGACTCGCGCATTTCCTGAACGCGGACTAAATAACGCGCATATACGTCGCCTTCGGTTTTGACGGGCACGTTGAAATTGTATTGCTCATACCCCATGTATGGGCGCGCCTTGCGCAAATCCCAATCCACGCCAGAAGCGCGGAGCGGAGGTCCCGTTACGCCGAAAGACAAAGCGACGTTTGGGTCCAATATTCCAATGTTCATCGTGCGGTCGAGGAAAAGCGGATTCTTGGTCAACAGGGTTTCGTATTCGTCCACGCGCTTCGCGAAAATCTTGACGAAATCGCGCACGGCTTTTTCAAATTCGACGGGCACGTCGCGCCACACGCCGCCCGGGCGGAAGTATGTGGTCATCATGCGCTGCCCCGAAACCAGTTCGAAAATATCGAGGATTTGTTCGCGCTCGCGGAAACAATACAGGAACATGGACATCGCCGCAAGGTCAAGACCCGAAGTGCCGAGCCAAACGAGGTGCGAAGAAATGCGCTGCAACTCGGCGAGGATTACGCGTAACCCCTGCGCGCGCGCGGGGACGTCCAAATCAACCAGTTTTTCGACCGCCATACAATACGCGAGGTTATTGCCCAGCGGATTCATATAGTCGAGGCGGTCTGTCATCACTTCCGCCTTCTGATAGGTCTTGGCTTCCATATTCTTCTCGATGCCCGTGTGCAAAAACCCAATGTCGGGAATACAGTTGACGACAATCTCGCCGTCCAATTCGAGCAGAAGGCGCAAGACCCCATGCGTAGACGGGTGCTGCGGTCCCATATTCAAGAGCATCGTCTCCCCCGTCAGGGCGCGCTCCGATACGAGATGTTTGAATTTCTCTATGCTGACTTCTTCAATCTGACTCATAACTAT
>JAQTWR010000003.1 GCA_028689195.1 Anaerolineales bacterium
TTCTTCGATGGCGTAACGGTCTGTCATGCCCGCAATGTAATCGCAGATTGTGCGTTCCAGTCCGCGCTTTTCGACAAAAAATTGAACATGATCCGGCAGCATGGCTGGCTCGGCGCGGTAGGCTTGGAACAGGTCTGAAATAATGCGCTCGGCTTTGACCTGCATCCGCATAACGCGGTAATGACGATACAGTTTTTTATACAGAAGGTCTTTTAGTTCGCGGTTGCGTCGTTGCATTTCTTCGCTATAACCGATGAGGTTATATTTCATCTTTTGAACGTCCAACGCGCTTTTAACCTTGCTGTCTTTGATGCGCGCTTCTGTGGCTTGCAACATATCCGTCACCATCAACCCGACCAAATGGCGGATCATGCGGTGACGTTCCATATCTTCGAGGACGTTTCCGCGCCAATTATACGTCTCGCGCAGAATTTCCCATAAAGCCACGCCCTCCAAAATTTGAGGGAAGATCATCCCGGAGCGCAACCCATCGTCGAGGTCATGGGTGGTGTACGCGAGTTCATCCGCCACATTTGCGATCTGCGTTTCAAGGTTGCCGCGCAAATCGGGGTTGAAGTCGCGCGCGTCGGAAAGGTCGTATTCCGATTCGTGCTTGACCATGCCTTCGCGCACTTCCCAAGTGAGGTTCAATCCGGGAAATTCGGGATAGCGCTGTTCGAGTTCGGTGACAATGCGCAACGATTGTTTGTTATGATCGAATCCGCCAAAGTCTTTCATCAAACGGGCAAGCGCGACTTCGCCCGAATGTCCAAACGGGGAGTGACCGAGATCGTGCGCGAGGCAGACCGTCTCGACAAGGTCTTCGTTTGCGCCAAGCGCGCGCGCCAGCGTCCGCCCGATTTGCGCGACTTCGAGGGTATGCGTCAGCCGCGTGCGGAAGTAATCGCCTTCAAAGTTCACGAAGACTTGCGTCTTATATTCCAGCCTGCGAAAAGCGGTGGTGTGCAGTATCCTGTCGCGGTCGCGTTGAAAAGAGGTGCGATAATTTGGCTCGTTATCCAAATAGGCGCGTCCCTTTGAAGCCCCGCTGCGCGCGCCATAAGGCGCAAGGCTTCTATCTTCGATCTCTTCGAGATTTTGGCGGGTAAAAAACATGGCTGCCTTTAGATAAAAGATGTCATTGCGCCCTCTGAAGTTCTTCAGGTTTTCGCAATGACATTGAGTGGGGCGAGAGGGGGTCGAACCCTCACGTTGTTACCAACGACAGATTTTAAGTCTGTTGCGTCTGCCGATTCCGCCATCGCCCCAGCGACGCTTATTTTACTATAAATTGAATTTTCGCGGAAATGATTTTCAAAATTCCAATTGTGTTGAATTGTACAGAATCAAATTTTAATGGTAGAGTATGTAAATAAATTTCACAAACGCGAGGGCGTCTTATGAATGCAGATAAAATTCCTGATATTATCATCGGCCGGCTGCCCATTTACCTGCGCGCCTTACAACGCATGGCTGACAGCGGACTGAGAACGATCTCTTCGCAGGAACTCGGCGAGATGGTCGGCGTTTCTGCGGCGCAAATCCGCAAAGATATTTCCCAATTTGGCGAGTTTGGCAAACAAGGCACGGGATATTCCATCGCTTATTTGCTGGAGAAATTGCGCGAAATTCTCAAAGTAGACCGCATCTGGAATGTGGCGTTAGTCGGCGCGGGAGATATGGGGCACGCGCTGGCGCGTTATCAAGGCTTCGTCAATCGCGGGTTCAAAGTCGTGATGGTCTTCGATAACGATCAAAACAAGATCGGGCAGCATATCGGCGACTTTATCATTGAAGACACCGCTAATATGATAGAAAGAATAAAATCAGCCAATATCAAAATTGCCATGCTGACCGTTCCCGCTCCAGCCGCGCAACACATCGCAGACGACCTTGTAGAGGCGGGCGTGAAGGCAATTCTCAATTACGCCCCTATCAGCCTCAACGTGCCAAAAAGCGTCAAGGTGCAATATATTGATCCGTCCATCCATTTGCAGCGCATGACGTTCTATGTTTAAGTAAAACAAAATTCGACCAACAGCAGCGCGGGGCGGCGGGATTTTTCCGCCGTCCCGCCGCTATTTTACGTCCACCCCAATTATCTTCGCGGCGGCGCGATGAAGAATCATCACGGGCAGCAAAAGAATGAGATGCAGAATCATACTCAACCCAAATAAAGTCGCGGCGGCGGCGAGGAAACTATCCAACAACGGGGCGAGATTTTCCAACATCCACGCGCCCGCGCCCGCAAAAACCGCCAACGCCAACAAGATGGACGCCCCCAATCCAAAGGGAAGCCAGGCGTGCCGATCCGCTTCGGAGGGCGTCATGGTGCTGGATACCGCGAAGATAAGATAAAACCATACATAAAAGTCGGGGATTTTGGGGAGCAGGGTTATTCCGCGAAAGAACAAGTCGAAATTTCCGTTCTCGACCATATTCCAAAGCACGTTCAATTGCATACGATTCACGCCCGCGTATGCGACAAACAGACTGCCCGCAATCAAAGGCGCGGCGCCGATCAACGAGTCGCGGACAATATCGGTTTGGGCGGTTTCGACATACCCGAGTTGCAGCCGTCCGTCGTCCATCGTGGTCGGGATGAGCGAGAAGCCGCCCGTGCGAACGCGCAGTAATTTCGCCATTAAAAAATGACTCAGTTCGTGCAGTAGAACGCCGGGGAAAAATAAGACTGAAAATAAGCCTATCGTCAATTGCGGGTTGCGCGTGAGGATGAGAAATATCGCTTGTATTTCACGATGCAAACGCCGCTGGAGAAAGACCAGCGGCGCAAGCATGGAGATAAATAAAAGTAAACCTGTGATGGGCATAAAAATTTATATCGCTGCGCGCAGAGCGCTTCGTCGCAATGAGTTTTATTTTGCGGCAGCTTTTGTGATGGCGACAAATTCGTCAATCTTCAAACTTGCGCCGCCGACCAGCGCGCCGTCAATATCAGGCTGGTTAAAAAATTCCGCCGCGTTTGCTGATGTGACCGAACCGCCGTACAGGACGCGAATCGCTTGCGCGGTTTCAGCGCCGTATAACTCGGCGAGCGCCGGGCGGATCACGTCTTTGACGACCGCGTTGGCTTCGTTTCCGTTGGAGGCTTTGCCTGTGCCAATCGCCCACACGGGTTCGTAGGCGACGACCATGCGCGGGGCATACTCGGCGGAGACTCCTTTGAGGCTCGATTTCACTTGCGCCGAAACGACTTCGCGGGTTTGTTTTGCTTCGTATTGTTCCAGCGTTTCGCCTACGCAGACAATGGGCGTCAAGTCAATGGACTGTGCGGCGAGCAGTTTGCGGTTGACGATCCCGTCCGTTTCGCCGAAATATGCGCGGCGTTCCGAGTGACCGAGAATGACGTATCCGCAGAGTTCCTTGACCATCGCGGGAGAGACCTCGCCGGTGAACGCGCCTTTCTCTTCCCAATGCATATTCTGCGCGCCAAGACCAATATCCGAGCCTTCGAGCAGCGCAGAGGCTGCCATCAGCGCCATGAACGGCGGACAGATTACTTTTTCCACGCCGTTGATTTCGCGCAGTTGCAGGCTCATTTTGAAGACCAAGTCGCGCGTTTCGGCGACGGTCTTATTCATCTTCCAATTTCCAGCTACTAATGGTTTTCGCATAATTATTCCTTATCGCAAAGATTTAAGAAAGCTATCCGCCATGCGGCGAATCCATTCGGGGATGGCATTGTTCTCGGAAAGCGAAGTGAAAATATCGAGCGCTTTTTTGTTATCGCCTTCCTTCATGGCGATCTCGGCTTCAAACAAAGACGCTTCGGGCATATCGGGTTTTATTTTTTTTGCCTGCTCCAACTGGCGTTTTGCTTCTTCGATTTTTCCGCTATAAAGCGCGTGACGTCCGCGCGCGAGGTGCGCGAGCGGCTGATTGAAATTATCGAGGCGGTCGAAAAACTTGAGTTCAAACGACGCGATTTTCTCGGAGGCTTTGTACACGGATTCGCGCAAATTATTTTGCAAATCTTCGGGCATTTCGCCGCCCTTATAGATTGGCGCGACGCGCATATACATACTTGCCGCGAGAGTCCACGCCTCGCGCTTTGTATATTCTTCCGCGGCTTTGAGAAAGAAGTCGGGCTTATTTGGGTCCGCCAGATTTGCAGCCTGCGTCATTTCATCGAACGCGGTGCGGAGTTCTTTGGCGTCCCAAAGCGCGAGAGAAAGCCGCAAGTGCGCGTCGGGATTGCGCGGGTCTTTAGCGACTTCGTCTATCGCGATTTGCACGTCAGACGGGGGATTCTGATTACCGGGAGGCGGGGGAGGCTGCGTGGGGCGAACGGCTTGCGTAGCGACAGGCATGGGAGACGCAACGACAGGAAGTTCCGCTGGTTTGCGGTTATAGCGAAACGCCGCGAACAAGACAACCGCGCAGCAGATTAAACTCAACGCGCCGCCAGCCGCCCACCGCCATGCTGCGCGCTTCTTTTTTTCTTCGGGAAGTTTTTTAGTCGCTTGGCTATCCGCCTGCGGTTGCGGATTCGTTTTATCATCCTTGACTATCGAGGCGCGCATCACGATTGCCGTGCCTTGCATGGGAACGCCAGACTCAGTCCACGCATCTTTGAACGCTTTGATTAATTCCTCGACCGTAGCGTAACGGTCGGCGCGGTCTTTTGCCAGCGACTTCAATAAGACACGCTGAACGGATTCAGGCACGTTGGGATTAACGCTCGTCGGCAAAGGCAGGGGCGTATAAATATGGTCGTGAATAATAGAGAAGGGCGTATCGGCGGTGAAAGGGACGCGCCCGACCACCATCTCATAAAGCATGACGCCGAAGGAATAAATATCCGTCCCGGCGTCGAGGTCTTTTTTGCCCATCGCCTGTTCGGGAGAAATATACTGCGGCGTGCCCATAATCGAGTCGGACGACATGGTTGATTCGCCCGCTTCGGCGATACGCGCGAGACCAAAATCCGCGAGGTATATCGCGCCGTCAGTTGCAATCATCACATTCGACGGTTTAATATCGCGGTGCAGAATCCCCTGACGGTGCGCGTACGCCAGCGCGTATCCCACCGAGTTGACGACATGTTCGATTTCAGCCGAAGTCAACGGACCTTGATTCAAACGCGCTTTGAGCGTATCGCCTTCGATATATTTCATCACCAAATAGGGTCGCCCCTCGTGTTCGGAGTAATCATAAATGGGGACGATATTGGTATGCTCCAAACGCGCAACCACGCGCGCCTCGCGTTGAAAGCGCATTGTAAAAGTTTGGTCTTGATTAAAAGCGGGATGTAAAACCTTCAGCGCGACATAACGGTCAAGAGAGGCATGATAGGCTTTATAAACCGTCGCCATTCCACCCTGCCCCAGTTGTTCGATGATCCGATACGGACCAACGTTTTCGCCGATATTGAAAGACATATAGATTCTCCGCGCGCAATTTTTTCCGATTATAGCCGAGCGTTCTGGATTTGGGTTATCTTGCGGTAAATTGTTTGTAAATTAGAATGATTACAAGCGCAAATCTTTATGCTGTAAACGGGGTTCATGTATAATAACCATAGCCCAATTGGTTTTCTGGAAAATAACATGACCTATAACAAATTCGTTCGATATGTTCTAATATTCGAAGCCATCGCGCTGAACGCAGGGACTGGCGCGTTGTGCCTTTTCGCGCCGCGCCTTTTCGTCTCGCAGTTCAGCGCGGATGCAATGCCCGCCGCGGGATATGAATTCATCCGCTGGTATGGCGTGCTGCTATGGGTACTCGCGTTTTATGTCCTGAGAATCCTGCCTGCAAACGATAACCGCCTGCTTGCGCCGGCAGTGGAAGCGCTGCTTTTTGGAGATATTATTCATCTCTTTGCCATTTATATGTTTTACCGCGCCGCGCCGATTTGGTCGTTTCCTTTTTTCATCATGCTCGGATTTACAGTCTCATTAGCGGTCATCCGCTCGATTTGGGTCTACAAATACAACAATCAATAACGCGCGCCTGATTTGGACGCAAAAATACGACCCGCCTCCAAGGATCAATTCCACGGCGAGTCGTATTTTGTTTTATATGAAAAGAAATTTACTTGCTGATTAATCCGGGCGAGAAATTAATCGCGCCATCGGGATTCGGCGTGAAAATAATTCGATAGACCGGGGTAGGACCATTACCGCAGAACAACGTCCAGCCTTCTTCCCAAACTCCATCGCCGTCCGGTTCTTTGCTCACTACAATAATCGTTGCCGCAGGAAGCGGATTCTTGCAATCGGCGTCATCTTCCGCCAGCGAGGTAACAAAATCCCAAACCCGCTTTCGCAGCTCGTTATTTCCGCGCCCGCCCTGCGGAATATTCGGATCATAGGGTTCTTCCGCTTCTGCTGTGGGAATGACTGGATTGCCCGGCTCTTCGGTTGGGAAGTCATAATCGAAAGACGGGGGAGTCGCGCTGGTTACCCAATCGAGCGAGAACATGCCCACCCCCGTAATCAGGCACAAAACCGCCGCGCTGCAACAACAGGCGACGATAATCGCAACCGCGATGATAACAGGAATATTTGTCGTTTTCTTTTTAGGCTCTGACACAGATTCCATTTTATCCTCCAATGCTTCGACAAAATTATTTATCGAGCAGCGCCGCAACGCCGGGGAGTTCTTTTCCTTCAAGAAATTCGAGCGACGCGCCGCCGCCAGTAGAAACGTGCGTCATTTGTTTGGCGACGCCCGCTTTTTTAACCGCGCTCGCGGAATCTCCGCCGCCTATCACTGTGATCGCGCCGGATTCCGCCAACATCTTCGCCAATGCAAAAGTGCCTTCGGCAAACTTCGGCATTTCAAACACGCCGACGGGACCGTTCCAAACAACCAACTTGACTCCGGTTAGCGAAGTTCTATACAGTTCGAGCGTTTTCGGTCCAACGTCCAACATGCGCCAGCCCGCGGGGATTTGATCCACATCCACAGTTTGCGTATTCGCGTCCGCGTCGAATTTATCCGCGATGATCGCGTCCACTGGCAAAATTAATTTATCGCCAAGTTTGCCAAGCAAGGTCTTCGCGGTTTCAATCGCTTCCGCTTCGACAAGGCTATCCTGCATGTTGATTCCCTTTGCAGCGAGAAAAGTATTCGCCATGCCGCCGCCGATAATCAACTTATCGCATTTGGACGCGAGCGTTTCCACCACCAAAATCTTATCTGAAATTTTCGCGCCGCCAAGAATGGCGATGTAAGGATGTTCGGGATTCGCAACCGCGCGTCCAAGATATTCAAGTTCCTGTTCCATCAAGAAGCCGGAAACGGCGGGAAGGAAACGCGCCACGCCCTCGGTGGACGAGTGCGCGCGGTGCGCCGAACCAAACGCATCGTTGACGTAAACGTCGCCGAGCGCCGCCATTTGTTTGGCAAGTTCAAGATCGTTCTTTTCTTCGCCCGCGTGGAAGCGCGTATTTTCGAGCATCAACACATCGCCCGCTTTTAATTCCCGCGCCATCCGCTCAACTTCCGCGCCAACGCAATCGGGAGCCATTTGCACGGGCTTGCCCAATAACGCGGATAGAGATTCCGAAGCGGCTTTCAAACTGAATTCAGAATCGAATCCGCCTTTGGGGCGACCAAGATGACTCATCAAAATCAACGACGCGCCTTGCTCCAAAACATACTGAATGGTAGGCAGCGCGGCTTTGATGCGCTTATCGTCGGTCACTTTGCCGTCCGCCATCGGCACGTTAAAATCCACGCGCATGAGAACGCGTTTATTTTTTAGGTCAATATCTTTTACGGTTTTCTTGTTCATAGTCAGTTAGGCGATTAGGCAATTAGGGATTAGGAAAACCTAATCGCCTAATTGCCTAATTACCAATCCCTAATAACTACAGACTCTTCGCCATCAACGCCGCCAAATCGGCGGTGCGGCAGGAATAACCCCACTCGTTATCATACCAAGTGACAACTTTAATGAAGTTGCTTTTTTCTTTGCCGAGTACCGACGTGAACGGCAGGTCAACCGAAGAACTGTAAGAGCTGCCCTTGAAATCCATGCTGACCAAAGGTTCGTCCACCGCTTCGAGAATACCTTTGAAATTTGCCTGCTTGGCGGCATCGCGGAAGGCTTGGCGCAGTTCTTCGGTGGTGGTTTCTTTTTCGAGTTCAGCGGTGAAATCTACAACCGAAACGGTTGGGGTCGGCACGCGCAAGGAATATCCATCGAACTTGCCTTTCAAATCCGGGATGACCAAAGCGACGGCTTTTGCCGCACCCGTTGTGGTTGGGATGATGTTCAAACCAGAAGCGCGGGCGCGGCGCAGGTCGGAATGCGGCATATCCAGCACTTTCTGATCATTGGTGTAGGAATGAACGGTAGTCATAAACGCGCGTTTGATAGTGAACAAATCATGCACAACTTTGGCGGCGGGAGCGAGGCAGTTGGTGGTGCAGGAAGCGTTCGAGACAACGTGATGATTCTTGGGGTCGTATTTATCTTCGTTCACGCCCAACACGACAGTGAGGTCTTCGCCTTCGGCGGGAGCAGAAATGATGACCTTCTTCGCACCGCCAGAAGTGATGTGATTCACAGCGCCTTTGACGGTCTTGCCCTTTTTATTCACGCCGTCTTCTTTGATGGTGAACAAACCCGTCGACTCGATAACAATATCAATGCCGAGGTCGCCCCACTTAATTGCGGCGGGATCAGTTTCTTTGAAGACTTTGATTTTCTTTCCATCAATCAAAAGACCGTCGTTGGCAACTTCTACTGTGCCATCAAAGCGCCCGTAGGTTGAATCGTATTTCAACAGGTGAGCCATCGTTTTTGTATCGCCAATATCATTGAACGCCACAACCTCAAGATCGTTTGGATAAAGATCGCGAATCGCTTTTAAGACCTGACGACCAATACGACCAAAGCCATTAATACCAATTTTTACCGTCATTTGAATTCTCCTTGAAGATATTTTGTATTGTGAAATATAGCACGAACGCTATTTTAGCATAGATTTTATTGATTATAGCGCCCGTCAAACTGTATTTTATTTACTCATCTTACGCACTTTGAACGTGCCGCCCTGAGTAAAACCACCGCGCAAAAAATGCGGTTCAAAGCGAAAGGAACAAAAGATTCGCCACAAATTACGCGGATTATCACAGATAGATTTAAAAATTCGCGTAAATTAGTGAAATCCGTGGCTACAATGGATTTGAAATTCCTTGTTCCTTAGTAGCGGAGCGAAGGGTCTCTGAGATAATCGGAGAGGTTCTTCATTCGCCAGCGTTCCAATTTTTCGGATGGTAACGATATTAAACGCTCTCCAACGGACCTGTGCGCTCGTCAAAAATATCCACGACAACCTGGGCTAGTTTACTAGAATCATGCCGCCACGGATGCGCCTCGTCCACAAGGTCGGCGGTATAGGCGCGAGAATCGGAGAGCGTTTTTTCGTCGGCGCGCACCCATTGCGATTCGCCGATTTCGCCGTCGTAGTTATTATTGCACAAAATCACATCGAACAAATCTTCGCCAATGTGATTCTCTAATGCGCGGACATGATCGTAACAAGTGAAAGCGTCCGTCTCGCCGGGCTGCGTGGCGATGTTACAGACGTATATTTTCACGGCGCGGCTGACGTGCAGCGCGGCGAGCAAGTCGCGCACCAGCAGGTTGGGCAGAATACTCGTGTATAAACTTCCCGGTCCGACAACGATTACATCCGCGTTTAAGATGGCGCGAATCACAGGCGGAAACGCCGAAGCGTCATCCGGTTCGAGCCATACGCGGCGGACTTTGCCCGCTATTTCGGGAATCTTGCTCTCCCCTTCCACGCGGATTTCCTGCGTGGAGTGCGGCAATTCCATGCTGGCGACCAACTTCACATTATGCAGCGTGGACGGAAGCACGCGCCCGTTTACCGAAAGTACGCGCCCCGATTCAACCACCGCGTCTTCAAAACTTCCCGTAATATCCGCCAGCGCGGTGATGAATAGATTCCCAAACGAATGACCTTCGAGGTCGGGGGAACCGCTGAAGCGATATTGAAAGAGCTGCGTGAGCATGGCTTCGTCGTTGGAAAGCGCGGCGAGACAATTGCGAATATCGCCGGGCGGCAGGATGCCCAAACTCTCGCGCAGCCTGCCCGACGAGCCGCCATCATCCGCGACGGTGACGATTGCGGTGAGGTTGCCCGTATGCGTTTTGAGTCCGCGCAGCAAGGTGGAAAGTCCATGCCCGCCGCCGATGGCGGCAATGCGCGGTCCGCGCTCGCGGCGGCGAAAATCTTGAAGCTGGTCGAATACGTCGGAGCCGGGGCGAATAAAGGGGCGCAGCAAAGAGCGGTTCAGTTTCAAAATTCCATACAGCACAAGCCCTACGCCCAATCCGCCAAAAATAATTGCGCGCCAAATACGCGGAATGAAGCGCAGGGAAGCGTAAGAGAGGACGAGAAGAAATACGGGATTGGATGAATCGGTGCGGTAAATGTCAATAAGGATGACCGCAAATCCCAGCCCTAATAACGTAATGCCCAACAACACCAGCACGAACCAGCGCTTAATATGCAAACCCGGACGAAGCCAACGCGGAAGCTCGCGCAGGGTTTGCCAGAAACGCGCAAGGGAATTCTTCAGCATGAAAAGATGATAGCAGGGTTGAGAAGATGAGTCAAATAAAGGCTTACGGTATAATTGCGTCCATGTTCACAATTGCAGCTGTTGATATTGGCGGTACGCAATTACGCGCCGCAATCTATACGCAAGGTCGGGCGCAGCCGCTTGCGGTTAAAAAAGTAGCAACTAAAGCCAACCTGCCAAATACGTTTGACAGGTTGGTGGGTTTAATCGAAGATGTTTTGCCGCAGGATCGTAAAGTGGACGCTGTCGGCGTTTCTGCGCCCGGTCCGATTGACCCGCATACGGGAATCATCATGGCTACGCCGAATATCAAAGAGTGGCGCGATTTTCCCCTCGCCGCCAAGTTGACGGAGCGTTTTGGTTTTCCCTGCTATTTGGATAACGACGCGAATCTCGCCTGCCTCGCAGAGTGGAAATTCGGCGCGGCGCGCGGACATCATAACGTTTTGTATCTCACCATCAGCACGGGCGTGGGCGGCGGCGTGATCGTCAACGACAACCTATTGCATGGACATCAAGGTTTGGCGGCGGAACTGGGGCATACCATCGTGCAGGCAGATGGTCCAATTTGCGGGTGCGGTCAGCGCGGACATTTGGAGTCGTATTCATCGGGGACGGGAATCGAACGCCATGTTGCCGAGCAGCTCGCGGCGGGGCGCAAATCAATTCTCGACAAAAACAGGAAAAACTCGGCGCAGGAAATATCCGCGGCGGCGAAGCGGGGCGACGCATTATCCATAGAAGCGTATCGGCTGGCAGGAACGTATTTGGGAATCGGCGTCGCAAATTTTTTGCACGCTTTCAATCCGTCCATCGTCATTTTCGGCGGGGGCGTTTCGCAAAGCGGCGCGTTATTGTTTGATTCATTCGAGGTCAGCCTGAAAGAGCGCGTTATTCATCTAAAATATTTGGAGGGGTTGGTCATTGCCAACGCCGAGTTGAAAGACGATTCGGGGTTGCTCGGCGCGCGCGCGCTGGCTGAGATGAAGTTACAAAAATAATGTCGTTGCGAGGAGCGGAGCGACGAAGCAATGACATAATAAACCAAGGAGAATGTATGACAAAACCCAATTTACCCGGACCCAAAGCGAAGGCAATGATAGAGCGGGATCACAAAGTGATCTCGCCTTCTTATCCGCGCGGGTATCCGTTCGTGATGGATCACGGAAAAGGCAGCGAAGTGTGGGATGTGGACGGCAATCGTTTTTTGGATTTTATGGGCGGCATTGCGGTGGTCTCGACGGGATATTCGCACCCGAAAGTTGTGAAGGCAATTCAGGAACAGGCTGAAAAATTCATTCACATTTCGTCGGATTTCTATCACGAAAAGTGGATTCAACTCGCCGAAAAACTGGACGAGATTGCGCCGTTCAAAGAAGACGCGCTGAGTTTTATGACCAACTCAGGCACCGAAGCGGTCGAGACGGCGATCAAACTTGCGCGGTATCATACCAAACGCTCGAACTTCATCGGCTTTACGGGCGCGTTTCACGGGCGCACAATGGGCGCGGTGACGTTTACCGCGAGCAAGGCAAAATATCACAGCGGGTTTTATCCGCTGATGAACGGGGTAACGCACGCGCCGTTCCCGAATCCGTACCGCCCGATCTTAGAGCGCCGCAAAGGCGAAGATTACGGCGAAGCGGCTGTGCGCTACATCGAAGAAGAAGTGCTTCATCAAATCCTGCCGCCCAAAGACGTAGCCGGCATTTTAGTCGAGACCATTCAAGGCGAAGGCGGATACATCGTCCCGCCTGAAGGGTTTTACCCCGCGCTGCGAAAACTGTGCGACAAATACGGAATCCTGATGATTCTCGACGAAGTGCAATGCGGCATGGGGCGCACGGGCAAGTGGTGGGCAATCGAACATTTCGGCGTCGAGCCAGATATGATTACCTCCGCGAAGGGTATCGCTTCGGGGATGCCGCTCGGCGCGTGTATTGCGCGCAAATCCATAATGGATTGGGAGATCGGCGCGCACGGCAATACCTACGGCGGGAATCCCATCTCGTGCGCGGCTTCGCTTGCCACGATTGATTTGCTCGAAAGCGAATATTTGCAAAACGCGGCGGAAGTCGGCGCGTATGCCATGGACGCGCTGGAAGAAATCAAGGCGCGGCATCCCAGCATTGGCGACGTGCGCGGAAAGGGATTAATGATCGGCGTGGAATTTGTCAAAGACCGCGAGACAAAAGAACCCGCGCATGATTTAACCGAACGCGTTGTTGAACTCGGCTACGAGCGCGGCTTGCTGATGCTTTCCTGCGGCAAGAGCGTCATCCGCATCGCGCCTCCGCTTTCGATGAGCAAAACCGAAATGGACGAAGGGCTGCGATTGTTTGAAGAGGCGTTGACGGCGGCGGAGAAGGAAGCGAAGTAGATCAGTGGGCAGTGAGCAGTGAAACCGTTGGTTGAGTAGGCGGCGGGTTTCGATGCGTCCTTGTAGGACTACTCAACCAACGCAGCCGTACCGAAACCAACAGTGAAAAGAAAACAAGCCTTCGAGGCGACTCGGGGGCTTGTTGGTTTTATTTGATCGGTTTGACTACATTCCAAACATCGTCGGGATAACGCGCGGCGACTTGAAGCAGGATTCGCGCGGGACCTTCGGGGCTGCGCCTGCCTTGTTCCCAATTGCGGAGCGTGGCTACGCTGATGCCAAGCAAGGCGGCAAATTCCGGCTGCGAAAGTTTATAACCTGCGCGGATACGTTTGATATTCGGCGCGGTGATTTCGAACGAGCGCGAGGGTTTTGTTTTTCCGCGCAAAATAGAGCTGCCTTCGCGCACGCTTGCAACCAATTCGTTGAAAAGTTCGTCTTTCATTCGGCGATTATACGCCAAGCAGGGATTCGGCGGGATAAATCCCTGCCTCAGTTCGTGGAAGTCCGCTAAAGCGGACTCGTCGCGCCAGCGCGAAGCGCTTCCATGTACTGAGCAAGGGATTTATCCCGATGCGACTCTTGTTGGTTAACATAAAAGACCTCCGAGGTTTCAAAAACCTCGGAGGTCTTGGGTGTAAATTGTCACCCTGAGCATAGCGAAGGGTCTCTGATTCAATCATAGAGATGCTTCGCTAACGCTCAGCATGACATTACGCAAGATGAATTCAGAAAACCAGAACTTAAGGGCGTGAGCGGGAGCAGCGAAACCCAAAGTAGTTGTCAGTAAGCGCTGGGATGTACCTGAAGCGGATGGCAGAGCGCACGAAGTTTTCGACGTAGTTCCACGAGCCACCCCGCAGCGCTCGCGTATCTGTAGAACTCATATTTTCACGTCCATCATTGGCGTCATAAGGATATGGTTTATATAAACTACTCACCCATTCCCAAACATTGCCAGCCATGTCATACGCGCCGTAAAAACTTTTTCCGCTTTCGTAACTTCCTACTTTAGTTGTATCGCCAACGTTTTGATTGTAATTCAATAAATCTTTATTCGGCGCTTCATTGCCCCACGGATAAACGCGTTTGGTTTGAGCGTTCTCATCCCACGAGGCGGCTTTTTCCCATTGGGCTTCGCTGGGCAATTGGCGCCCCGCCCATGAACAATAGGTGTTCGCCATGTTCCAATCCACGTAAACGACGGGATGATTTGCATAATTCGAATCGCTAAAGTGACCCGTATTACTTGGCGATTTACACGAGCCATCATCAACACATTTTGCGTACATGGCATTGGTCACTTCGGTTTGATCAATCCAAAAGGCATCAAGGAAAACTTCATGTGGAGGTTGCTCATCTGTAAACCAACTCAACTGGCAATCTGAACGATATTTTTTACATTCCGCCAAAGCGTCTTCGGCTTTATCGCCCATTGTGAATTTTCCCGCTGGCACATAAAGCAAGGTCATGCCATCTTTATCTGAAATCTCAGTAGAACCAATTCCAAGCGTCGGCGTTGGGATGATGGTTGGGGTTGCTGGCACAGGCGTTTCGGTTGGCGCAAGCAACGTGACAGTCGCTTGCGAAGTCGCGGTAGCGGTCACGTTAGGCGCGGGAGAAGCGGGAATTGAGGAAAGTCCCCAGACAGCCAATGCGAAAATAGCAAATGCAATTAACCCAATGCCCCAAACTGGGAATTTAGAGTAGGTCAGGCTTTTAGCCTGACTTTCTTTTGCATTCTGAACTGCTTTTCTACGTTCAGCCTTTTCACGTTCTAATCTTTCACGAGCGGCTTTTTCAAAAGATTCTCGTTCCACTTTTTGAGCGGCTTCGCGTTTTGCGTTTTCTTCTTCATGGGTTGGCGCATTTGTCAGGTTGGAAACCTGACCTACGGGTTCATCTTCGTAAGTCGGATTGCCAATCCGACTTACTTTTTCATTCGGCGTATCTGTCAGGCTGGAAGCCTGACCTACGGATGGCACAACATGAATGACATTGTTATTGCCCACAATAATATTCGCGCCGCTCACGTCGCCGCCTACGCCGATGGAATTATCTTTAGATTCCAGCGGTTCTGTTTCTTCATCATGGGGAAGATCGGAAATTTCTGTGACCGTCCCAATTTGCGCGGCGCGCGCGCGTAAACTTCTCATCAAACGGCGGTAACCGTCTTCTTCAAAAAGATTCACCCAATGATAATCAGCCAATTCATCGGGCGCCTCGCATTCTTCCAACTTGGCGGGGATGATGAAAATTCTGCCCGACGGCATTTCCTCCGCTTTGTCTAAAGCGAATTTAATTTCCTTTTGAATGTACCCTTCTTTGTTAATCGAATTCTTCGATAAACAAACGATGATCGCGTCGGAAGCCTTGATGGCTTTGGGGATTTCAGTGCGCCAGTTTTGCCCGCCGAGTAGTTTTTCCGCATCCAGCCATGCGTCAATTTTTTGCTTTTTCAGATAAGCGTATAGTTTGCGAACATTGGGCTTGTCCGCAGAGGCATGGCACAGGAAAACTTTGAGGGGTCGCGTGGTGGTCATAAGGGGGATGTCCCGATGCGGGAGATTATACTACTGGAATAAAAAAGACCTCCGAGGTTTCGCGCAAGCGTCTCGGAGGCTTGTTGATTAAATGTATTTTTTTTACTTTGTTATCGTATTTTCAAACGTCACATCCACCGGCATACCGGGTTTAAGTTTTCCATCTACATTGTCAACCGTTAATTCAATTGCGTACACCGTTGTCTGCCGTCCCTCTTTCGTTTGAACATTCTGCGGCGTAAACTCGGCTTGATTGGCAATGCGCGTCACCACTGCGACGAAAGTTTTGTTGGGGAACGAATCCACGCTCAGGCTGGCTTGCTGTCCCAAGTTGATTTGTCCATATTCCGTTTCGGGGATGTAAACCGTGACCTTCAACGAATCCAATTTTCCAATAGACATGGCAGGCATGCCCGCTTGAAGCACCTCGCCCACGTCAATATTTTTTACCAGCACAACGCCGTCCATCGGCGCGCGAACAATGAGTTTATCCAACTGAGTTTGAATCAAATCCAGATTCGATTGCGCGGCGCTGACGGCTGCGCGGGATTGCTCCAGCCCCGCTTTTGCCTGCTCCGCCAATTTTTCCGCAGCGACCACTTCGGGCGAGTCTGATCCTGTTTGCAGCGCGAACATGGCAGTCAACGCGACATTGACCCGCTCGCGCGCCACCTCGACATTTGCCCGCGCTTCAAGAACATCCTTCGCCCCGTCAGTGGTTAACGCGTTGTCGTAATCTTTCTGCGCGTTATCTAATTTGATCTTCGCATCATCAAAAGCGGTTTTCGCGGCATCACGCAATTTTGCGCTGTCCGACGCGCCGTTGGTATTATCCAGAACTTTCCTGGCAACATCATACGCGGAACGCATATCTGAGAGTTTCTTTTCAATCTCCAAAAAGTCGGAACTGCCCGCTTTTGTTTTTGTCTCTTCCAACCTCGTCAATGTTTTTTCCAACGCGGCTTTCGCGGCATCCACTTCCATCTGTGCGGATTGAACGCGCTCCTCTTTCGAGAAGTACCAAACGGGTTGGTCGTAATTACTCGGCTTGGATTTCTTCCACTCGGTCTTGATGGGATTTCCGCTCAACGCGATGGACAACGCCAGATCATATTGCGCCTGCGCGCTTTCCACTGCGGCTTGCGCGGTTCGGATGTTTGCATGGGCAGAATCCAGCGCGGCTTGGGCAGCCTGCTTTTCGGACAGGAGCAGTCCATTGTCGAGGCGCAGAAGCGGATCGCCCGTTTTGACGGAGTCGCCTTCATTGACAGATACTTCGATGACGCGTCCCGATAATTCTGCTGCAACGGCGATCTCTTTCGCTTCAATCTGACCTGAAGCCTGAATCACTGTGCTGTTGGTTGTTCCGCAACTGGCGGTGATAAGCGCAATTAACAACAATACAATAAAAGTAAATTTTTTCATTGGTTTCTCCTGACTCCCCTCTTCTTTTAGGAGAGGGGCTGGGGGTGAGGTTATTTTTTCATCGCCGATATAAACACATCTTCCAGCGAAGGTTCGATGACGGACATTTGACCAGCATCAATGCCCGCGTCTTTAAGTTCTTTCTTGATTGCAGGTTGATGTTCTTTAACATTTGGGGCAACCACATGGACAAGTGCGCCGTAAAGTTCTACTTCTTCCAGTGAGAGTTTTTTCTGCGCGGCGCGTAAAACCTTAACTGCTTGCGGCGCGTCGGATGGTTCGAGTTCCAGTACTTCGCCGCGCATGGTTTTGGATTTGATCTCGTCTTCCGTGCCGTAGGCGATGATGTCGCCATGCTGAATGAACGCGAGACGATGACAATGCTCGGCTTCATCCATGTAGTGCGTGGTCACAAAAACCGTAATGCCTTCGGCGATGAGGTGATATAGCAAACCCCAAAACGCGCGGCGGGAGAGCGGGTCAACGCCTGCGGTGGGTTCATCGAGAAATAAAACTTCGGGACGATGAAGAATCGCCGCGCTCAGCGCCAGCCGCTGACGCCACCCGCCAGAGAGGTCTTTCGTTTTGTTATTTTCGCGTCCTTCGAGTCCAGCCATTGCCAGCGCATCTTTGATTCGCGTTTGCAAATCGGAATTTGAAAGTCCGTATGCCGCGCCGTAGAAATTCAAATTTTGCAAAACAGTCAAATCGTTATACAAACTAAACCGCTGCGACATATATCCCACGCGCGGACGGATGTCCCGCGCCTCGCCATCCACTTTCATGCCAAGCACTTCGACAGAGCCAGAAGTCGGCGCCATCAATCCCAGCATCATGCGGATGGTGGTTGTCTTGCCCGATCCATTGGGACCGAGGAAGCCGAATATCTCTCCGCGCCGAACTTCAAAATCAATGCCGTTCACAGCGGTAAAATCGCCAAAGCGTTTGGTGAGATTGGTTACGGTAATTGCGGGTTGGGTGGAATTCATTTTTCTCCGATAGAGGTAATCCGTAATTGGTAAATGGTAATTGGAGATTGGAGATTGGTAATTACTATTTACCAATTACCAATCTCTTCAATCCAAAGCCTTCCTCACAAATTGCAGCGAGAACGCGCCGATGACAATTCCCAAAATTGCCAGCGCGATTACGTTGGGATACAGCACATCCAAGCCCGCGCCTTTGAGCGCGATTCCGCGCAGGATGGTCAGCCAGTGATGGGCAGGGATTACGTACGCGAACCACTGCAAAACCTGCGGCATACTTTCCACGGGAGCGGCGTAACCCGTGAACATAAAGTCCACCATGCCGACGAGCAGGACAAGTAAAAATGCCTGGTGTTGCGTTTTTGAAATGACCGAGAGCACAAGTCCCTTGCCGAGTTCAACAAGTAAATACCCAAAGGCGAGAATCATCAACAAGACGAATGAGCCTCTTATTGGAACTTCAAACGCAAAATGCACCATGCCCAACATGAGAACAAAATCGGTGAAGCCGACGATGATCACGGGGATGGATTTTCCGATGATGATTTCCAGCGAAGAGAACGGCATGACCAGCAATTGCTCAATGGTTCCAAGTTCGCGCTCGCGCGAGAATGCCAGCGCTGCAAAAAGCAGGACGGTAAATTCGAGCATCATCCCCAATTCGGCGGGCGTAGTGTATAACGCTTCGGATAAGTTCTCGTTGAACCAGACGCGCAGACTGGGGACAAATCCACTGAATTGACCGGGACTCAACCCGAGGCGTTGAATCAAAACGCGCCGATCAATATCCCGCGCCAAGCCTTGTATCGCGCGGTTCGCCGCCTGCGCGGGCGTATTCTCCGCGCCGTTGAGAATCGCCAGCAGGGATGGTTTCCCCGTCGCGGATTGCAACTGCTCCGCGTAATCGGGCGGGATGACGAGCGCCGCGTTGATCTGTCCGCGATCCATTGCGTCTTGAATCGTTTGCATATCGTTCACGTGTTGCGGCGTCGCAAATGTTTTTGTGTTCTGCAAACCAATCACAAGTTCGCGGCTCGCAGCGGTTTTGCTTTGATCGAAGATCATGATCGGCAGATTCGTAATCGGGCGCGAGGTTGCCCAACCGACCATCAATAACTCCATTGCGCCGCCGATGAGCATGAAGGCGGGCATCCACCAATCGCTGCGGAGATGAATGAATTCTTTTATGACCAAAGAGAGGATACGTTTAATCATTGAGCCTCAATGGGTGAAAGTGGCAAGCGAGCAAGTCTGCAAGTAAGCAAGTTTGCATACCTGCAACTTGCCACTTTTTTACTTGCCGCTTTTATCTTGCTGCTTGCCACTCTTGAAATTCCTTTGATTTGCAAGGTTTGGCGCGAGCATGGCAATGATTTCGCTGAATAATTTCATACGATGGTCAAGCACGTTAGCGGGAAGAAGTTGGCGACCTTTCCAATACCAGCCGCGAGATTCGCGGGCTTCGGCAATTGCAATTCGCAGATGATAGCCATAATCCTTGCCAAAACCTCGTCCATAACCTTCTTCGATGTTCGCGCTGACAGAACCTGCGCTGCGGATTAACTGCTCCGCTACTTTCTTTCCGCGCACATCTTTGAACAGGTATTCGCAATCCTCCCAAACAAGGTCGTAAGCAAAAAGCGTTTTTGGATAAACTTGAAAATTCCACAAAGGATCGTTGCGAATACTCTCGTGGACTGTATCCTTCCACGCCTCAAAACTCAATGGCTTCTCACTCATCACAACCTCCTGTTCAATTTTTTCACTTGCTACTTGCCAACTTGTTCACTTGCTACTTGCACACTTGCTACTTGCCTCATCCGAGTTTTTTTCTAAAGAACAACGCCGCCAGCGCAGTGAACGCAACGCCCAAGCCGAGCATCATCACCGCGTAGGGCCAGAGCACATCCATGCCGACACCGGGTAAAAAGATTCCGCGCGTGATGATGGCGTAATGCGTACCGGGCAAGCCCATCGCTTCCATGCGCGCTTCCTCGGGCATCGAAGCCAGCGGGAAGAAAATGCCCGTCAGGAAAAATCCGGGGAAGAAGATCACCAAAAATGAGAGAGCCAGCGCGGCGGCTTGCGTCCGCATGAAGACGCCGACGATCATGCCCATGCTCAAGACCGCAAACATGAAGACCGCCGAAAGCCCAAAGAACAGGAGGAAACTCCCGTTGAGCGAAATGTGAAACCACCAGATCGAAAGCAGGGGAATAAAAATCACGTTGAGCAAACCGACGATGATGTACGGAATAATTTTACCGAGCATCAACTCCGCGCGACCGATGGGCGTGGCGAGCAGTTGTTCGAGCGTGCCATGTTCGCGCTCGTGCGCGAGAGTCAACGCGACCGATAACGCAGGAAAACCCAACACCATCGAGATCAATCCGGGGATGAGCGCGTTGCGCGGTTTGAGGTCGGGGTTGTACCAAGTTTGGATTCGCAGATCGAGCGGTTGTAAAGTGTCAATCGAAAATCCTTGCGCGCGCAGTTGTTGCGTCAACGCGCCGTCAATAAATTCTTCTGCGCGCTGCGTGATGTGTTCTACTGCAAAGTAACCACTCTCAGGCTCCGTTCCATCAATGATGACCTGCAGCGGAATTCCCTTCAACGCCTGCAACTCGCGCGCGAATCCCGGCGCGATAATCACCGCCGCCTTGATCTCGCCGCGCATCATCATGGCATTGATTTCATCCATACTGGTCGCGAACGCGTAAAGTTCCAAATCCTGCCCGGCAGTGATTTGCTGGATAAACGCTTGCGAAGTCTGGCTGCGGTCAAAATCCAAAACCGCAATCGGGATATTTTTCAAATCAACAGTCAACGCGTACGCCATCAGCAGCAACACCAGCGTCGGCGTGAACAGCACCAAAATCAGCGTGCTTCTATCGCGCACGATATGATTGAATTCCTTGCGTGTCACAGCCCAAATATGACGAAGCGACATTACGCCTCCAACTTTCTGATCAACGAGATGAACGCCTCTTCCATCCGCGCGGGCGCAATGCGGATGCTGCGATACGCGAGATTTTCTTTTTGCAAGATCGATTCAACTTCGGGCAGGCGCCGCGTGCCAGAATCAACCAGCAGATGAATCGACTCGCCATACGTCTGCGCTTCGCGGACTCCACTCAGGGTGGAAACCACCCTCAAAGCGCGTTGCCAATCTTCGGGCTGAATCTCTATCACGTCACCTTCAAGTTTTCCCCTGATATTCTTCGGCGAATCACACTCGACGAGTTTGCCCGCATACATCAAGCCCACGCGCGAGCAGCGATCCACTTCGTCCATGTACGGCGTGCTGACGATTATGGTTGTGCCCTGCAAATGCAACTCGGTGAGGATATTCCAAAACTCGCGGCGCGAGATCGGGTCGACGCCTGTGGTGGGTTCATCGAGTAAAAGGATTTGCGGTTCGTGAATCAACGTACACGCCAGCGCGAGTTTTTTCTGCATCCCGCCGGAGAGATTCACCGCGCGTCTTTCTTTGAATTCGGTCAAGCCCGCGAAAGCCAGTAATTTCTCCGTGCGTTCTTTCATATCTTTCGGACTGACGTCGAACAACTCTGCGAAGAATTGTAAATTCTCCATTACGGATAACTCGCCATACAAACTGAACTGCTGCGCCATGTAGCCGATATGAGGCTTGATGGATTCCGCTTTCTCTTTGAGGTCGAATCCCAGCACAGACGCTTCGCCCGCGTCTTCATCAATATCCAGCAAGCCCGCCAGCAAACGCAGCGTGGTTGTTTTCCCCGCGCCATCGGGACCGACCAAACCGAACAGTTCACCTGCTTCGATGGAGAGAGTCAACCCATCCACTGCGCGAGTCTTTTTGAAATCTCGGACGAGATTTGTAGTTTCGATAATTGAAGTCATCACCAATTACCAGTTACCAATCACCAATTATTTTTTTGCCGCGCGGATAATCCACAACACCAGCAGCGCGCCGAGGAAAGGCTCCATCGCTACGCCCATGTTACGCATACTGTCGCTGAAGCCCATTTGCGGAATCAAATACCAATCCATGAATCCGACCGCGATGGCGGTGATGATCGCCGCAATATAATCTCCGCGCACGCCAATGGGACGTTTGTTCTTCCAGATCGGTCCTGCCAACCAGCCGGCGATCAATCCGACAACGATCATTGCTGCAACCAAAATTACGATTTCCATTTTCATCTCCTTTAATTAAACTGACCATCCAGTCAGTTATTGACTTAAAAAAAAGAGGCGCGTTACGCGCGCGCCTGCACGCCTTCGAGCAGTAGTCTCATCCCGCTGCGGATGTGCTTCTCCGGCTCGACCAGCGACTTGTCATAAATCCACAGCAGCATCGTGCCTTCGATGATCGCGCCGCTGACAATCGCCACTTCGCGCGCGTCCACTTTACGAAATTCGCCCGAGTCGATTCCGCGCTGGATGATGGGAATCAGAATATCCATATAGCGGTTGAGATATATCTTCAACGCTTTTTGCACTACCGTGTTGCGAAATGCCAGCGCGAGAAATTGATAAGCGATGGGCATCATCTTCAACATGAGTTTGATGTCCTTCATCACGGTGTCAACGAATAAATCAACCGCTTTTGTTGAGGTTACGGAAGACAAATCTAATTTCTCGAATGCCTGAAACTCGCGCTGGAAGATGCGGTCTAAAATAGCAATGATCAGGTCGTCCTTGCTTTTGAAGTAAAGGTAAAGCGTGCCTTTGCTGAGACCTGTCTCTTCGGCAATGTCATCCATGCGCGCTTCTTCAAAACCTTTCTTGCGAAAGATTCCTTCGGCGGCGTTGATGATTTGGTTTTTACGTTCGTCGCTGACATCGGGACGGGGGGACATACATTCTCCTATAATAAATGACTGACCAGTCAGTTATTCAACTATATACAAATAAAACGGTTTTGTCAAGAGGAGTACAGAGGTTGAATGATTACGCTTGAAATTAAAGATGGCTAAAAACTTCTTCCAGTTAAAATCGCGCAATTAACAGGGATTTTCCCCGCGTTCATGTATTTTGAAAAATCGAAAGTGGAGCAAATCGGAGTAAAAGGTCATATTTTACCTGTGACCTCCATCACTTGCCTTGCGCCGTTTTACACAATAAAATCGTGTTTGTTGATAAAGTTTACCTGTTTTAAGAGAGGCTATTATGCAAATTACCCGTCAGGCAGATTATGCGGTACGCGCGGTGTTATACCTTACCCGACAAGGCGATGAGCGCATCGCTACGAGCGCTATCGCTAAAGACCAGCGCATTCCGCCATCTTTCCTTGCAAAGATTATTTCGCAATTATCCATTGCGGGGATTTTGCATACTTCGCGCGGCGCGCGCGGAGGCGTGACGCTTGCGCGCGAATCGAGGGATATCACTTTATTAGAGGTTGTCGAAGCGATTGACGGTCCTATTCAATTGAATGAATGCGTAGACAACGGCGGCGCTTGCACTTTTTCATCCGATTGTCCGATGCGCCCGATCTGGTGCGAAGCGCAG
>JAQTWR010000226.1 GCA_028689195.1 Anaerolineales bacterium
GCTTGCGTCACAACGCCCGCGCCCGCCGCGTAAACGGCAGAGCCTTCGGGAGCGGTAATGTCAATACCAAGATGCCCGGGTCCGTAAGGATTTCCAGAGAGCGTATGGTCGTCTGCGGGCCATCCACAACCAGAAGCCACAGGACCTCCGCCGCAGCCGTTAGAGGCGTTCCCGCCGCCTGTGCCTGTGTTCGCGCCTCGCACGGCGGTTTGCAAATCCGCCGCCCAATTGCGTAACTCGCGCGAGCCGCCGGGAATCATCACCAACGCGCCGGGGGTTATTTTAGGATCGGTAAGATCAACATTGTTGCCGGGGAAAGCGATGATGTCGTCGGGGTTCGCGTCGAATTTAGCGGCAACTGCATCAAACGTATCGCCGTCTTTCCACTCGTAATACAACCCGTCCACTGGCGGGATGGATAACTCTGTGCCGGGCTTGATGTTATGCGGGTTATCGTCCAGTTGCTTGTTGACGTAGAGAATGGTTTCTGTCTTGATCTTGAATTCTTCCGCGATGGAAAGCATTGCGTCGCCGCGCGAAACGCGATAAATGACGGGCGCGTAGCGCGGTCTTTCGGGGATATTCGTCTTCAATTGCAATTTGCGCGGAATGAATAAAGAACCGCCGCCCCCCCCCGACCCCGCAACGGGCGCGCCGACCTGAATTGGATCCACGCCCGATGTTTTTGTCGGCGCCGGTTCGGGGATATACGCTGTCGAACGCGAACTCTTGTAAAAGATCGTTGACCCTAACAATGCGGCGACGATAAAAAACGTCACAGCCCAACTGGCGAGCGTGAATCTATCCGCCTTTCGTTTGCCTCGCGGCGCGGTGGAAGGCTCGCGGACAGCGGGCGTATCTTTTGGCTTGCTATGTTTTAACTTCGAGGCAAAAACAAAGCGGACTTTTTCGAAAAACTTTTTCATTCTTGAAGTGTAGCGCAAATTTGCAATTCGCGCTAAGCGTCCTTCGTCAAATTTTCAAGGAATTCGATGTTGTTCCGCGCGCGATCCATACGGGTAATAATCGCTTCGGTGGCTACGGCGTTGTCCATGCCTGCGCCCTGCGGCGGAGAGGAAATCATTTGGATGAACATACGGCGCATGAGCCAAACGCGCTGGAGCAGGTCGGGTCCTAACAACAAGTCTTCGCGGCGCGTGGACGAGCGTTCGATGTCTACTGCGGGGAAGATGCGGCGTTCCTGCAATTTGCGCGAGAGGATCAATTCCATGTTGCCGGTGCCTTTGAATTCTTCGTATACCACGTCATCCAAACGCGAGCCTGTATCTACAAGGCAGGTGGCGATGATAGTGAGCGAACCGCCGTTTTCCACGTTGCGCGCCGCGCCGAAGAATCTCTTGGGCGGATACAGCGCGGAGGGGTCCATACCGCCAGAAAGCGTGCGCCCTGATGGATTCACCACGAGGTTATACGCGCGCGCGAGCCGCGTGATCGAGTCCATCAAAATGACCACATGACGTCCGATTTCTACAAGACGCTTGGCGCGCTCCAGCGCAAGTTCCGCCGTGCGGACATGCGAGGTGACGGGTTCGTCGAAAGTGGAGGCGACTACTTCCGCTTCCACCGAGCGATCCATGTCCGTTACTTCTTCGGGGCGTTCGCCGATGAGCGCGATAATTAAATGCACATCGGGATATTTGGTTGAGATGGAATTTGCGATTTGTTTAAGAATAGTGGTCTTACCCGCCTTGGGAGGAGAAACAATCAAGCCGCGTTGCCCGCGCCCAATGGGGGCAATCAAATTGATCAGGCGGGGAGCGAGCGTATCATGTTCAATTTCAAGATCAAAACGCACTTCGGGGAAAATGGGGGTGAGGTGTTCAAAAACGACTCTGCGCGAAGGTCCCGTTTCAGGTTCCAAGCCATTGATGGATTCTACTTTGAGCAATCCAAAATGACGTTCGCTTTCGCGCGGCGGGCGGACTTGCCCAATGACGAGGTCTCCAGCGCGTAGGTCATATTTTCTCAATTGCGCCTGCGAAACGTAAACATCCTGATCGCTGATGCGGTAATTGGTAGCCCGTAAAAAGCCGATGCCTTCGCTCATAATTTCGAGAATCCCGCCGCGCAGTTCGATGCCTTCTTTTTGCGCTTCCGCCTCGCGGATTAACATGGCGAGGGTCTCTTTCTTTAAGCGGTTGGCGTTGGGGATGTTGAGGGTTTTAGCCATGCCGCGAAGTTTCGATAGCGGCTCGTTCTCAAGTTCAAGTATTTTCATATTGTGTGTTCTCTTGGAGAGGTTTGGGATGGGAAAACAAAACAGCCAATACCCCCGGAAAGGGATTGGCGAATTTCCTTAAAAAGTTGTGAATGAAATAGGGATTGCGGTCAAGGTTCTCGTTGCATTCTTCACATGCAATAAATTTTACATGCGGAATAAAAAAATGTTTGTAAACATTCAGGAGGAGATGCCTGTATTATAGCGCCCTCAGAGAGATGACGCAACAAGGTTTTTACGCGGATATTCAACCGCGCCCCTTATCCAACGGGCAGCGTAAACGAAAATACGCTGCCCATGTTTTTTCCCGCGCTCTCCGCCCAAATTTTCCCGCCTTGCGATTCGACTAGATGTTTGGCAATGGTCAAGCCGATGCCTGATCCGCCGCGCGCGCGCGAACGGGATTTATCCACGCGGTAGAAGCGGTCGAAGATACGCGCGAGGTGTTCGGCTTCGACGCCTTCGCCCGTATCGCGCACGGAGAATCGCGCTTCGTTTTTATCGCGCGCGACAGAGACCGTCACGGTCCCGTTTTCGGGAGTGTGCTGCAAAGCGTTGCCAACCAGATTGGTGAGGATTTGAACTGCGCGTCCTTCGTCGGCGAGGAAAGATACGGGGGCGGCTGGCATATTGGCGGTCAGCGTGACGCGCTTTGCGTCAAATTGATGCTGCAATCGCTTGACAACGGTTCCAATAACGGCGGTCGAATCCACTGCGCGAATATCCAACAACACGGCGCGAGACTCGACGCGGCTCAACTCCTGCAAATCATCCACCAAACGACTCAAGCGTTCAGCCTCGTTATGAATTTGCTGATAGGTTTCATCCGACGCGGGCAATACGCCGTCCATCAATCCCTCGGCGGAACCTTTGATGGCGGTAAGCGGCGTGCGAAGTTCGTGCGCCACATCGCCAATCAATTGGCGGCGCATGTTTTCAACCTGTTCCAATTGTTCCGCCATTTGATTAAAACTTTTCGCAAGATGACTCAACTCGTCGCTTCCGCGCAGCGCGACGCGCTCGTCATAACGTCCCTCGGCGATGCGCTCGCTCGCGTTCGTCATCGAGCGGATGGGCGCGACAATACTGCGGCTGATAATCATACTTGCCAGCATTGCGACCAATGTTGCAGCCGCCACCGCCACAATGAGCGACTCGTTGAAAGAAGCCTGATAGTCCTGATAAAACTGCGACATCATGCTATTGCCCTGCCCATTGCCTTGACCATTGCCTTGCCCCTGCCCCATCATCCCCGCGCCGCCGGCGCCCGCGTTTTGTTCCATGAAAAATAAATGGCGTTGATAAGCGCGCGGCGAAGTGAATCGCGTGGCGACCCAGATCGCGCCCATGCCGATTGCAATGACAAGAAAATATGACGCAAAAAGTTTAAGTCCCATGCGGGAGCGGATGATATTCATACGACCTCGTCGTCAAAACGATACCCGACGCCGCGAACGGTAACGATAAAATCGGCGTCGCCCAATTTCTGGCGCACATGACCCAGGTGGACGTCCACGACGCGCATTTCGCCAAAATATTCGCCGCCCCAAACTTTTTCCAACAGCTGTTCGCGCGAGAGGACTCGTCCGCGATTTTCCGCCAAAGCGCGCAGAAGATCGAATTCGCTCGCGGTCAGTTCGATGGGTTCGTCATCCACCGTAACTTAACGCGCTCCCGTATCAATCCGCACATGACGAAACGCAAGCACGCCTCCCTCTATGCTCAAGTCTGATCCTGTTTGCATACGCCGCAGCGCCGCCTTGATGCGCGCCACCAATTCGCGCGGGCTGAACGGCTTGGTCATGTAATCGTCCGCGCCGATGGAAAGCCCGACGATCTTATCGGTCTCTTCGGTGCGCGCAGTCAGCATGATAACGTACGCCTGCGACTCGCGCCGCAAACGCGAGAGCAATTCGATGCCGTCCATGCCCGGAAGCATAACGTCTAAAACGATAACATCGGGTTTAAATGCGCGCGCGGCTTTCAGTCCCGCATTGCCGTCGGCGGCGGTATATACCTGATACCCCTCAGGTTTGAGATACGCCTGAACGAGATTCACGATGGAGGGTTCGTCGTCAATTACGAGAATTTTTGTCATGGGGGTAATTTACCTTTTGAAGTTTTCTTCATCATAAAGCGAATGTAAAGATTTGGTAAAGACTTAAGTATCTCCAAAAACTTGTATCGCAAATCCAAATTACGGCTCGCAATTTTTTTGGATGTGCGCCAGCGCATCTTCCTGCAATTGACGCGCTTGCCGCGCGGTTGGCGCGACGACGATACACCCGAAGCGATGTTTGTGAAGCGCGCGCGTGATGGTGATTATCAGTCCATGGCGTTCGTCGTTTTTAATAGGCAAGAGATAATCCCGCAACACTTCAATCAGCGCGCGCGGGTCGGTAATCGCGCCCGAGTTCATCGCTTCGTGGCTAATCAGGGAAACCTTGTCAATATAATCATCGCCGTAAAAATGCTTTGCAAAATCGTGGACGTGCGTTCCGCCTGTGCGGCGCGCGTTGATTTCCAGAAGATACACGCGCCCGTCGTCGCCTACAATACAATCCAAGTCGAAGTGACCAACATAGCCGAGTTCTTGCAGGCGCTCGGCAAGCAGCAGTCCGTTAGCCTCCAAAGTCGGATACCAAGCCGCTTCGTATAAACTTTTATCCACTTGAACGCCGCAAAAATCTCCAAACTTTAAGAAGAGCTGCCCCGAAACATAGGTGACTTCGGGTTTGCCTTCTCCGAAACGCGGAACCTTGATTTCAAGCGACGGGGAAAGTTGTTCGCGCGCGGGAATGTAGCTTTCCACGATAATCGCTTCGTTCCTGAAATAAGGGGTGGTCAATATAGCTTGCTTAACCCCTTCATCCAACCCGCCCTCGCGCGGATGAGATACAAAAACGCTGATTCCGCTTTCGCCTGTTTCGGGCTTTACGACGCAAGATTCTCCGCGTCGGCTGAACCATTCCGCGACTTGAAGGGCATGGTCAAGGTCGTAACAGGAAACGCCAAAGGGCAGAAGTTTATGCGCGTCTGGCAGCCATGCAGAAGCAAGAATTCGATAAC
>JAQTWR010000227.1 GCA_028689195.1 Anaerolineales bacterium
TCAGCATGTCACCCTGAGGGAGCGTTTTTCAGTGACCGAAGGGTCTCAAATGAGCCGTTCCGAGATGCTTCGGGGCAAAAAACGCCCCTCAGCATGACATAATCCCGTTATCCATTATTGACGTTAAGAATTAGGTTTCGAGGCGGCGATGAACGACAAGCAGCAAGCCCGACTGAATTTCGATAGACGCGGTTTCTGCGGTCATCTCATTGCTGACGCCGCGCGTTTTGTGCGGAAAGAGCGTTCCGTTATTCAGCGTCCACTTCAAGCCGGAAGTAACCACTCCGCCGACGCTGCCATTCCAAGGAATCAGGGAAACGACGTCGCCGATATTTCCATTGACCTTCGCGCCGCGCCTGCAAAAGAATACTTCTTCTACGCCGTCGTCGAGGCGGATATCCGTCTGCGAGAGCAAGCCGTCTGAGAGCAGGGAAATATTCGCGAGCGTTTGGTCTATGCGCCCGCCGAGCGCGGCTGCGACAACAATGGAACTTGGGCGCAATTCAATCGCATGTTGAATGCCGAGTTCGAGATCGGTTTCGTCTTTATCGCTGGGATATTGATTGGTGGGAACGTCGGCGGCGCCCAATTCGTAGAGGTCGTCTTCGGATAATGAATCAAGGTCGCCGACGACGAGGTGCGGCATTAAGCCGAGTTCCATGATGAGGTGCGCGCCGCCGTCCACGCCGAGCAGGAAATCATCGGGGCGCAAAATCTTTTTTGCGGATTCGAGATTCGGCAAAACGCCGTTTACAAAAATCACAACGCGAGACATAAACATCCTCCGTGCGGTAAAAATAAAAAAACATCCTCAGCGAAGGATGTTTTGCAGGCGCGAAAATCCCTCCGCTGGTATTAACCAGATCAGGTAATGCGGGTCGAGCGGTACGCTCCTCTCAGCCTGTCAGGAACAGGCTCCCCGTTCAATTGTGCCGCGAGTATATGACTCGAAGATAGGGATGTCAAGTTAAAAATTCGCTACCCCATCATAATTTTCGGGCGGTATTGCAGCGCCTCAGCCAAATGCGCGGATTGAATCTCTTCGCTCCCTGCCAAATCTGCGATAGTCCGCGAGAGTTTCAAGATGCGATGATACGCGCGCGCAGAGAGTTGCAATTGGCTCATCGCCGCCCGCATCAGACTTTGACCTTCAGCCTGCAACTGACAAAATTGCCGAATTTCTCCAATACGCATATCGGCATTACACACAACGGAGTGCAAAGTCTCCTGACTTTGCTTACCCGAAGTCTGGAGGCTTCGGACTCCGAAGCGCTGATTCTGCCTGTCCCGCGCTGCTTGAACTCTGGCGCGAATGGACTCGCTGGTCTCGCCCAACCGATTTCCGCTCAACTTTTCATAATCCACGCGCGGCACTTCGATGTGAATATCAATGCGATCCAGCAGCGGACCTGAAATCCGCTTTTGATATTTCGTCACTACCACCGGCGCGCAAGAGCAGGCTTTGAGCGAATCACCGTAATATCCGCATGGACAGGGATTCATCGCGGCGATGAGTTGAAAATTTGCAGAGAAAGTAAGCGACCCCTTGGCGCGGCTGATCGTGACCGTTTTGTCTTCCATTGGCTGGCGCATGACTTCAAGAACGCGCGTCCCAAATTCTGGAAATTCATCGAGGAATAGCACGCCGCGATGCGCGAGCGAGATTTCTCCGGGCTTGGGAATGTTCCCGCCGCCGACCAATCCCGCATGTGAAATGGTGTGATGCGGCGCGCGAAACGGACGATGACGAATCAGCGGCGTGCCTGCAGGGAGTTGATCTGCCACCGAATAGATGCGCGTCACGTCCAATGATTCTTCGATGCTCATCTCAGGCAAAATGCCGGGAAGCGCGCGCGCAAGCAGCGTCTTTCCCGCGCCGGGACTTCCCACCATCAATACATTGTGACCGCCCGCCGCCGCGACTTCTAACGCGCGTTTGACATGCTCGTGCCCTTTGACTTCAGCAAAATCTGTCGGGGTGAATAGCGGCTCGAGCGGATCGCTTGAAGGGCGGTAAGGCTCGATGATTCGCCGATTCGATAGGTGGGCGTATAAATCCGCGAGCGAGCGCACGGGGATAATTTCGAGGTCGGGGATCAAAGCCGCTTCGGGCGCATCCGCTTCGGGGACGAACATCCGCGTATATCCATTGGCGCGGGCGGTGGCTGCCATCGGTAAAATTCCGCGCGTGTGACGCAGAACGCCGTCGAGCGAAAGTTCGCCGATGACTATGGAGTTTTGAATTGAATCTTGGGGGAGATAGCCCGCGAGGATGATAACGCCCAACGCGATAGGGAGATCGTACGCGGGACCTTCCTTGCGAACCGAGGCGGGCGCGAGGTTGACGACAATGCGATGGCGCGGAAAATGCAAGCCCGCGTTTTTTACCGCAGTCTGCACGCGCTCGCGGCTTTCCTGGACGGCGGTATCGGGCAAGCCGACAATCGTCATGCCGGGCAATCCGTTGGTGAAATCCACCTCCGTTTCGACGATGACGCCTTCGAGTCCCACAACCGCGCAGGAATACACACGAGAAAGCATGAGGCTATTGTAATATAAAACAGACCTCCGAGATTTTGAAAATCTCGGAGGTCGAATACAAGTTGCGGATTTGCGTTTTTAGTCGAGCAAATCTTGAGGGATGTTGCCGCCGTTTTCGGCGATTTTCCTTAAGACCTCTTTGTGAAGCCAGACGTTCATTTTAGCCGAGTCGTGCATCAGGTCGGCGGGGCAGCCGAGTTCGGTTGCCAGCGCGTTGCGCGCCTCGCGGCTGCTGTCAATATCCAAAATCTTGAGTAAGTCTACAATGGAGACCTTCCAGTTAAGCCCCGAACCGGCGGCGAGTTTTTCGATGTTCTTAACCACATCCACTTCAGAGATGGCGACGGGTTTGGCGGGTTGCGCGGGCGCAATCGGCGCGACGGGTTGGGCAGGCGCGACGGGCTTGGGCGCAGCGGCAGCAGCGACGTTATCTTTTTCGCCTTTATCTACTGCGGGTTTCGGCGCGGGAGTTGCGGCGACGGGAGCGGCTGGCTTGGCAGGCTCCTCTTTGCGAAGTCCTATTTTTTCGAGAATTTTGCTGAAGAAATTCATATTACGTCCTTTCGATAGATGAAGATGGTTAATGGCGATCAACTTAGTGATCAACGACGGCGGCAATTATAATCTATCGCGCTTGCAATGCGTCAAGAAAACGACCCTGAGAGCGTCTATATTCGGAAGCATAAGATTGTGCCGCCCTGAGCGTAACGAAGGGTCTCCGCCGCAAAGCGGCGGGATTCTTCGGTCGCCTCGCTCCCTCAGAATGACATAGTCGTTTGATGTTGAACTATCCCTTGACATAGGATAATCTTTCGCAGATAAAACCGTCTTTCACCTGAAATATATCCACGCCGCGAACGGATTCATTTCCCGCCGTTTCATCCGCCCCATAGATTCTCCAGCGCATCACGCAGCGAAAACTGGAATTGAAAATATCTTCGATCTCGATGCGGACATGGGGCGACTCGCGGAAAAACTCCCGCAGAAATCGCGCGACTTCATCCCTGCCCGAATACGAAGCGCCATCGGGAGCGGGATGCGCGGTTTCAAAAACGCAGTCGTCGCTTATAAGCGCCGTCATAGCCGCAACGTCATGGCGGTTAAACGCCGCGTTAAATTCAAGCGCAATGCGGGTCGCCAATTCCACTTTTGACATACGGGCTGGACTCATACAAGCGCCTCCTTCAAAAAGACGTTTGGCTTTTCAAACGCCGCAGCGCGCCGAAGCCCGCCGCCCGTCCGCTGGAAAAACAGGCGGTCAGCAAATATCCGCCGGTGGGCGCTTCCCAATCGAGCATCTCGCCCGCACAAAAAACATCGGGGAAATTACGCAACATAAGATTTTCATCCAACGATTCAAAGGTCACGCCGCCCGCGCTGCTGATGGCTTCATCCAACGGACGCGGCGCAATCAATGGAATTGGCAAACGCTTAATAAAAGCGGCGAGCCTTTCCGCGTTGGCAAAATCATCCTTCGATATAAACTCATGCAGCAAGGCAACCTTCACGCCTTTCAAACCCAACGTCTTTTCCAAATGACTCGCCATCGAACGCGACCCGCGCGGCTTCGACAATTTTTCGATCAACTGCTCTTTGGTTTTATCGGGCGCAAAATCAAGATAAATCACCGCGCCGCCCTTCGCGTAAATCTCATCGCGAATGGGCGCGGACGCCGCATAAATCAAACCTCCCTGCGCGCCATCCTTCGTGATGATGAACTCGCCCTGCTGATAAAGCTCGCCAAACGATAATGCGACCGACTTAAGCGGACTCCCGTCAAACTTTGCGCGGATATGGTCGCTCCACGAAATATCGAACCCGCAGTTCGAGGGTCGCAGCGCGGCAACCCCTGCGCCAATTTGACTCAGCGTTTCAGTCCACGCCCCGTCCGAGCCGAGCCGCGCCCAGCTCCCGCCGCCCAGCGCAAGGATGACGACGTCCGCCTCGATGATTTTCTCGCCGTCGGACGTTTCAAACCTTAAAGACTTATCGGCGTTCCACCCCTTCCATTTATGCCGCAGATGACATTCAACGCCCGCGCCGTCTAATCGTTTCAACCACGCGCGCAGCAAGGGACTGGCTTTCATCCCAACGGGAAAGACCCTGCCCGAAGTGCCGACGAAGGTTTCCACGCCAAGTTCGCGCGCCCATTCGCGCAGCTCGTCCGCGCCGAAAGATTTCAACATCGGCTCGATCTTGTCGCGGCGATTTCCGTAGCGCGTTACGAATTTTTCAAAAGGCTCCGAGTGCGTCAGGTTCAATCCGCTTTTGCCCGCCAATAAAAACTTGCGTCCCAGCGAAGTCATGGAATCATACACATCCACTTTAACGCCGCCCCCACTCAAAACCTCCGCCGCCATCAACCCTGCGGGACCGCCGCCAATCACAATCGCTGTTTTATCCATGCCGTCATTATAAACTCTCCAAGACCCGGCTGGTTTTCGCAAATCGCTTCAGTCTCGCGCCGATACCGACATTGACCCGCGTTCTGTTTGCTTTTACAATTCCATTGTGATTTTACAATTTGCGGGATTTTTCCGCCCCGACCATGACCCTCCGCGCGCGATTCTCCCCGCGCTCTTTATCGTTTACATCTTATAAATTTCCGGAGGAAAAATGCCCACCCCTATTATCTCAAAACGCGCCCCCATTTACGCCGACGTTCCCGATGAAAAGTGGAACGATTGGCGTTGGCAATTAAGTCACCGCCTGAATACGGCGGAAGACATCGAAACAGTTTTACGCCTTACCGAAAGCGAACGCAA
>JAQTWR010000228.1 GCA_028689195.1 Anaerolineales bacterium
CGGCTGGAGTTCGCTCATGTTCGTGCTTTTGATTGTGGGCGGCATGTTGATGGCGCTGCTTGGCTTTATCGGCGTTTACGTCGGCTACATTTTTCAGGAAGTGAAGCGCCGTCCAATTTATCTTGTAAAAGGGAAGTATCCCGATGATGGAAAATAGACCTCAACCTTTCCATATTACGTTATTACGCCACGGCGAATCGGTGGGCAACGCCGAATCGCGCTGGCAGGGACAAGCCGACTATCCGCTTAATGATACGGGTCGCTTGCAGGCGCGCGCGTTGGCGAAGCGCTGGAAACTCGAAAAAGCCGAATTCGATTTGATCATTTGCAGCCCGCTGATGCGCGCAAAGGAAACCGCGGAAATCATCGCCCAGTCGCTGGGCGCGGAGGTCGAGATTGATCCGCTTTGGCTGGAACGCGACAACGGCGAATACGCGGGGTTGACTCCCGCCGAAGCGCGGACGAAAATTCCGCCGCAGCCTTTCTACACCCCGTATGATTTTGTCGGCGGCGACGGCGAAGGCGATTGGGAATTATTCCTGCGCGCGGGACAGGCTTTGCATAGCTTGCTGCGCCGCAGTCCCGCCCGTTATTTGGTCGTCTCGCACGGCGGATTGTTGAATCAGGTGATGCACGCGGTTGTCGGCGTCGCTCCGCAGGCGAATAACGCGGGGACGCGCTTCCGTTTCGATAACACGTCTTTCGCGCAACTGGCGTATTTTCCGCATCAACACCGCTGGACGATTGAAAAACTCAACGACCGCGCGCATTGGAAAGATGAAAAATAACTGGAGCGCTTAATGGCATATTTGCATAATCAAAACTCGGCGCTGAAAATTCTCGTCTTTGGCGCGGGCGCAATCGGAACATATTTTGGCGGTTCGCTTATTCTCGCGGGGGTTCAAGTCGTATTTGTCGAGCAGCAGAAAATGGTCGAGCAACTGCGCGAACGCGGCTTGCGTCTCGATCTCACTATGGACGAAAGGCGAAAGACGAAAGAAGCCTTCATCATCGAACCGCGCTCGTTTGTTGTCGCGCCCTCGCTCGAAGAAGCGCTGAACTTTGGTCCCTTTGACGTCGCGCTCTTCGCGTTGAAATCTTTCGACACTCCCGCCGCGTTGGATGGTATGAAGCCTTTCGCCGAGAAAATGCCCCCCATCCTCTGCCTTTCAAACGGCGTGCAAAACGAGCAAGCCATTGCCGCCGCGCTGGGAGAAGATAAAGTCATTTACGGCACAGTCACTACCGCAATCGGTCGGCGCGGCGCGGGCGATATTGTGTTGGAAAAATTGCGCGGCGTGGGCGTCGCGGCGGGGCATCCGCTTTCGGAAAGACTCGCCGCAATTTTCAACGAGGCGTTTCTCAAATGCAGCCTGTATCCCGAACCGCACAGCATGAAGTGGTCGAAGATGCTGACGAACCTGATCGCCAATCCCTCCTCCGCCATTCTCAACATGACCGCCGCAGAAGTTTTTGCGGATAAGAAATTATACAAACTCGAAATAGAAATGCTGCGCGAATGTCTCGCGGCGATGAAGGCGCAAAATCTCGAAGTCGTAGATTTGCCCGGCACGCCCGTCAAAGCGCTGGCGTTTGCCACAACGCTGCCGCTCTGGCTTTCCAAGCCGTTTCTCGCGCGCGCGGCAGGCAGCGGACGCGGCGCGAAGATGCCGTCTTTTCACATTGACTTATATTCGGGGCGCGGCAAAAGCGAAGTGGAATATTTACACGGCGCGGTTGTAAGCGCGGGCAAAAAATTTAACATCCCCACGCCCGTCAATGATCTGCTCGCCAGGACGCTGCTATCTCTGACCAATAAAGAAATTCCTCTGGATACGTATGATCACCAGACAGAGAAATTATTATCCATGCTGAAGTGACCGTTTTTCATGCCTATAACCATTGTTCAACCCAGCCCAAACGTCGAGCTCCATCTTCCAGATGGACGCACGCTTTCAGGTATTCGCGGCGTTCAAGTGGGGGAGTTTTTGCAAAAAGTAAAAGACGATTTTGGCGCGCCCATTGTCGCCGCCATCATCAATAACGAAATTCACGAACTGACCTATCCCATCAAGACCGAAGCGCACTGCATCCCCGTCACAACCGATACAGCCGACGGCGCGCGCATCTATCGGCGTTCGTTGGTATTCCTTTTGGAAATGGCGTTTTCGGAACTTTTCCCCGACGCAAAATTGACCATTGACCATTCCGTATCGTCGGGCGGATTTTACTGCCAGGTGAGCGGACGCGAAGCCCTTACGAGTACCGACCTCGAAGCGCTGAAATCGCACATGCAAAAAGCGGTGGACGAAAATCATTTGTTCGACCGCAAACAAGTTCCCATTCAAGACGCGCTCGAATATTTCAAGAAACTCGGCTACGAAGATAAAATCCGTTTGTTCTCGCATCGCCAAAAAGATTATCTTACGCTTTATTCTCTCGGCGGGCGCATGGACTACATGCACGGCTACATGGTTCCGTCCACAGGATATTTGCGCTGGTTCGACCTCAAGCCCATCAACGGCGGGTTTACGCTCCAATTTCCGCGCCGCCACGCGCCCACCACGATTGAAGCGTCGCTCGATTATCCCAAATTGTTGAACACGTTTCGGCAGTACGGCGATTGGCTGACCCGCCTCAATATTGATAACGTCGGCGCGCTTAACGACGCTATCAAAGACGGACGCGCCGACGAAATTATTCTGGTCTCGGAAGCCTTGCACGAACAAAACGTGGCGGACATCGCGCAGCAGATCGCGCAGGAAAATTCGCGCATCATCCTCATCGCGGGACCTTCCTCTTCGGGCAAGACCACCACGTCGCGCAGGCTTGCGGTGCAATTGCTGGCGCGCGGCATTTCCCCCTTTCCGCTCGAACTCGATAATTATTTTGTAGACCGCGCGCGCACGCCGCTCGACGCGGACGGCAATTCAGATTTTGAATCTCTTGAAACGCTGGATCTAAAACGTTTCGCGCAGGATATTGAAAAACTTTTACGCGGCGAAGAAGTCCAGATGCCGCGCTACAACTTCAAAGTGGGGATGAGCGAGGCGGGAGATTCAATTCAATTGAAGGACGGGCAGCCGATTATTCTCGAAGGAATTCACGGGATGAATCCGCGGTTGATTCCCGACCGCCTTTCTGATTCTGCATTTCGTATTTATGTCTCAGCCCTGACGCAACTTAACCTCGACCGCCATAACCGCGTCTCGACCACCGATACGCGCCTCATCCGACGTATTGTCCGCGACGCGCGCGAGCGCGGATATTCCGCCGCGCAGACCATTGCGCGCTGGGAATCCGTTCGTCATGGCGAAAAGACGCATATCTTCCCATATCAGGAAAACGCGGACGTGATGTTCAATTCCGCGCTGGCGTATGAACTCGCCGCGCTGAAACCGCTCGTCGAGCCGCTTCTGCGTCAGGTTTCGCACCGCGCGCTGGAATTCATCGAAGCGCGCAGACTGCTTGCCTTCCTCGAATGGTTTCTGCCTTTGGATATGACGCACATCCCCGCGAATTCCATCGTCCGCGAATTTTTGGGCGGGTCGAGTTTGAAGGATTTCAAAATTTGGAGAAACTAAGATCGCGTAATCTAAAAACATCCTGACATTACAACGTCAGGATGTTTTAGTTATTTTTGTTTGAATATGAGACAAACCGGTCTTTCAAGTTTAGAAATGGTTTTTCTATTACGAAGTAACTTATGGATGCGACCGCGACCGTTCCCAAGAAAGATAATAACAATATAAGCGGGGGGACGATTTTTTCTGAAACGTCAAGATCGCGGATGCGACCCGCAAACCAGATGATGGGAAAATGATAAATATATAATCCGTATGAGATTTTTCCGAGATATTGCAGCGGACTCCATTCGAGAAATTGAAAAGACTTTTTTTCGTGAATCACGCAATAAATTAGAACGGCAAACCAGTAGTTTAATAAGGTGTACGCCCATATAAATTGATACCCATCGGGCATTGTGACTGGATATCCCAACGCTGAAATAGGTTCAATAGAGCCGGTCGCCGCATATTGAGTTGCAAAGCCGATGACAGGAATAGCAAAACCAAGATAAGTAAGCTGTTTGCGCGCATTGGGAATTGAAAATCGGGTAATGTACGCGCCAAACGCAAACGCGTCAACATGGCTGAACGGGAGCGGGTACATGGCAAGCGCGGCAGGGTCGCGGAAAGGAATAAAACCGAATTGATGAATCAAAAATAACGCAATTCGGAAAATTGGTCCCGCGATGATTCCCGCTAAAAACAATTTTTTAAGCGACTTCTCTGGAACAAGGAATATTAATAGGGGCCAGAAAATATAGAATTGCTCTTCCACCGAAAGGGACCAAAGGTGGGTAAGGAATTGCGAAGAGACAAATCCGCTGTAGGCTGAGAAAAAATCATATACGTAAAATATTGCATACCATATTTGATCCGCAAATACCCGCATGATGTTCGGTTTATATGAAACGGAAATTAACCATGTTGTAATCCCCAACATGAGAAAGATGTAAAAATAATAGAGCGGAAATATCCTGAAAAAACGCCTGCCGTAAAATTTTAAGAAGTATTCTTTCGCAGGAAGATTCCGCTTCATTCGGAGCAAAATATCGGTGATTAAATAGCCGGATAAAACAAAGAATAATTGAACGCCCATCCACCCGAACTGGAGATAGTCGGTGTGTAATCCAAATAATACTAAAAACGCGACTGCTCGCAGTCCGTCAAGTCCGGGGATCATGGTTTGTAATTTAATTCCATTTTTGAGATATTTTTCAACGCGAATTTTGCAAACGTTAAAAATTCGCGTTGAAAAATAGCCTTGCCTATCCTTCCAGTTTTCCTTGCTTAAACAACTCTTCAAACGGCGCGATGAATTTTTTGATTCCGTCAATATCGAGCCATTCGCTGTTATTGTCGCTCGAATAATAAAAACCTTCGTCAAGCGTCTTGCCTTTATCTTTCCACGAATAGCCGAACCATGTCGCTTCGGCGGGCTGGACGACGAACATCTTTTCAAGTTCGATGGTGTGGCGCGCCTCGTCTTCAGAGATGAGCGCCTCGTGGAGTTTTTCGCCCTGACGAATACCGATGATATTGATCTCCGCGTCGGGGGCGATGGCGCGCGCGAGGTCGCTTACCGTGGTGCTGGGAATCTTCGGGACGAAGACTTCGCCGCCTTCCATCTGCTCGATGCAGTCAATCACAAATCGAACGCCTTGTTCCAATGAAAGCCAGAAGCGCGTCATGCGATCATCGGTGATTGTGATCTTGCCGCCCGCGCG
>JAQTWR010000229.1 GCA_028689195.1 Anaerolineales bacterium
AAAGGTCGCGCTAACGGAACTCTAACCTGTTATCATAGGCGATAAATCTACGTCAAAGAGGAAACAAACCATGAAATCAATTTGCGTTTATTGCGGTTCAGCCGACGCGGTTCATGCGGACTACAAGTCTGCCGCGCGGGAAATGGGAAAAACCCTCGCCCGAAGGGAAATCCGCGTGATCTATGGCGGCGGAAAAACCGGGTTGATGGGCGAAGTGGCGAACGGCGCGTTATCCGCAGGCGGAGAAGTGATCGGCGTGATTATCCCCTCGATGAATACGCCCGCGCTCGCGCATACGGGTCTTACGCGCATGGACGTCGCCGCCGATATGCACGGACGCAAAGCGCGGATGCACGAACTCGCCGACGGGTACATTGCGCTCCCCGGCGGATACGGCACATGGGACGAACTCTTTGAGACCATCACTTGGGCGCAAACCGGCGCGCATGAAAAACCCGTCGGGTTGTTGAATTTCAAGAAGTATTACGAACCGATGCTCGCCGCGATTGACCACGCCGTTATCGAAGGTTTCATCTTCAAAGAACATCGCAAGTCGTTGTGCTGCGAAAGCGAGCCGAATAAATTATTGGAAGCGATGCTGGCATACGAACATCCGCGCGAAGCGGTGAAACGCTGGATGCAGGAAGAATAGAAAAAAAGAGTTCAAACGCGCAAACGTTTGAACTCTTTTTTTACGGATTGAAGAAGCGCAGCGCGCTCTGCGGACTCGCCAACCGCATCAACTCCGCGTAGGGGATGACAACAATCTGCGGTCCCGCCGCGTAAGGCGCAACTTGATATGCGTCAAAAGCGATAACCAATCCTTCGTCGGACAAATTCCAGTTTCGATAATTTACGGGGGTTGGATTCGCTCCGTCTTGAAACATCTCAAAGGCGATGTCGCGCGTGGATAACTCCGCCTTGCAATAATCGGCAATCGTCTGCAAGTGATTCACGCCATGCAAAAACAAATCGTCGAGCGCAAGTTCGCGTCCCTGCGCGAGGTCGTAATTCAACGCGACGCTGTAACTTCCCGGATGCGCCGCGCCGTCATAATTGAAATACGCGTCGAATTTAATGCTCCACACGTCGCCGCGCTGCCCAATCAACGCGTACGTCATATCGAATGCGTTCCCAAAAGCAATCGGCGCGACGGGCTGGTTGGCGAGAATATCCTGCCGAAATCGGTCTATCTCGTTTTGGACAAGTTCGTTCAAGCGGGCGTTGAACGCCGCCACGCGCGGATCGTCCGAGCCTTGCAGTTGGGGAATCTGCGCGGTAAGCGCGTACACGGGTCCGTCTTTTGATTCGCTGAACGGAATAGACGTTAGCGTAAGCGATTGACTTGAAAGAGGCGTTTCGAGAGTCGCGGTTGGGGCGTCGGTTGGAACGGATGTGAACGTCGAAACAGCCGTCGGGTCGGGCGCGGGAAACGAGGGCGTTCCGCAAGCGACGACCATAATCAAGACAATACTGACGGCGTAGAAATTTCTTATTTTCATTTCAAATCCTTTCGCAATTCGATCAACCCGCCTTCTTCCAATTTTTCCTTTTCCGCATCTTTGCGCCAGATCCACGCCTCGCCGCGAACGAGGATGGTTTTGCGCCCGTCCGCTTTGACGTACGCGCCATCCGACAGCATGACGATGGGGTTATCGTGAAAGAAACGGTAATCCGCCAGCCATTCGTCTTTCACTGATTGACCGTAGATATCCAGCGGGTAATGCGGCGAGAAGTTAAATGGCGTGGCGTTCAGCCCGCCAAAATGCGGCGTTTGAACCGCGTTCATATCTTTGGACGTAAGAATGTTGGGACCGCACAAAATCGCGCCGGCGCTGAAGCCTACGAGCGGCAGCCCCGCTTGAATCCGCTTTCGCAGATAGAACATAGTTCCGCAGGCATGCAGGCGATGATTGAGCAAAAACGTATTTCCGCCGGGGATGTAAACCAGCGACGCGTCGCGCAGGATTTTTTCGATTTCTTTTTGAGACATCAACTCGGCGTTGACGGTTTGAAAACGCGCCAAGCCTTTGAACGCTTCTTCATTCATCCCCTGCCATTTTTCGGCATAGAGAGACGCCAGGGGAAGGTACGCAATAATGGGATCGTCTTTATCCGCCAAATACGGGCGGCTGGCTTCGACAATATCATCAATACCATTTTGACCGGGAGCGGAGAAAAGATGAAGGTTAGGCGGCATGGAGAGATTGTATCAAACCGCAGGGACGGATTGCATGGCGTTGGCAGTCATGGCGACGATTAGCGGAATCAACGAAGAAGAAAATGTATACATTGTTCACCCTTATTTAGTTTAGACGGCAGACGTTGGCTATATCGGTTTATTCAATCGCGCCGCGATGACGCGCTTCAATTCATTTTGAACGTCGTCCCAATTCTGCGCGGAGTTGATCACCGCCCAGCGATTCGGTTCTTGTTTGACCATTTCCAAATATCCCGCGCGGACTCGTTTATGGAATTCCACCGTCAGCGCGTCCATGCGATTCCACTCCGCCGCGTTTTGAGTCTTGCGCTTCAAGCCCGCTTCCACTTCGAGGTCGAGCAAAATCGTCAAATCAGGAGTCAACCCGCCCGTCGCGTATTTCACCAGCGCGCGGACTTGGTCTAAATTTTGCCGATGCCCATATCCCTGATACGCGATGGTCGAATCATAATAGCGGTCAGAGATGACGATTTCGCCCGCAGCCAAACGCGGCTGGACGACCTGCTCCACAATCTGCGCGCGCGCGGCTTGGTAGAGCAGCGTTTCGGTGCGCGGATGCATTTCCACGTTTTTCATATCGTGCAAAATATCGCGGATTTGCTCGCTGATCTTCGTCCCGCCCGGTTCGCGGGTGGGGAAAACGACATATCCCCGCTCGCGCAAATACGCGACGAGGTGCGGGATGTGCGACGTCTTACCAGAGCCTTCGGGACCTTCGAGTGTGATGAACATAATTCTTATTATAAAACCTCCGAGGTCTTAAAGACTTCGGAGGTTGGTTATTACTCGCGGAAAATTCTCACATGCCTTCTTGGTTCTTTTCCGTAAGAGTGGCTCACCAACTCGGCGTTGCGCGCGAGTTCATGTTGAAGCCTGCGGACAAGCGAAGTGCCCGGGGGCAAGTCCACCCAGCGTTCGCCGTTCAATACCGCAGAGATGGCTTGCTGCGTTTGCTGGCGCACATCGTCCATGCTGTCGCGCGGGGCTTGATGTTCGGTCAGGTTATACAAGTCGCCGAGGAATTGCTCGACCTGCGCCACGCTGTTGGCGCGCAGCACATAAATGGGCATACCGCGCTGTTCGGCTTCGACGACCGTGTGTTCGCGGTTGCGATAGTAAGTCCGCAGCGTCACCAGCACGTTGGCTTCGTTCACGTCGGTCACAACTACGGCGGGAACGCCGAGTCTTTTGGCGGCTTGCATGAGTCGATTCCGCGCGACGCCATACGCAAAGACGCGCACCGTTTGCAACTTCGCGCCGAGGTTGGGAGTGGTAATCACTGGCGGGTTGATTGATTCGCTGCGCGGCGTTTGCGCGACTTCGGGGAGAGGCTCTGCCGCGCGTCCGCGCCGCGCGGGTTTTGATTCCGCTTGAACGGTTGGCTTCGGCGGCGCGGATTTTTCAATCTTGATTTCGCCCGATTCGTCAATGGTGCGAATCTCCGTCGGGATGGGCATACCGCGCAGGAGCGAATCCACCGCAGACATAATATCGAGGTGAACCGCAAAACGCTCGCGGTGTTGAATTTCAATCAGCACGTCGAACGTGGGTGGCGCGCGGCGTTCGAGGACGGTTTTCTGCGTGCCGCGCCGACGCGCTTCTTCATCCGAAAGAGTCACCGCTTCAATGCCGCCGACGAGATCGCTGAGCGTGGGATTGAGCAGCAGGTTGTCGAGGGTTTGCCCATGCGCCGTGCCGATGAGTTGCACGCCGCGTTCCGCGATGGTGCGCGCGGCAAGGGCTTCGAGCTCGCGCCCGATCTCGTCAATGACGATGACTTCGGGGTTGTGATTCTCGACGGCTTCGATCATCACTTCATGTTGCAGCATGGGCTCGCGGACTTGCATTCGGCGCGCCTTGCCCACGGCAGGATGCGGCACGTCGCCGTCGCCGCCGATTTCGTTGGACGTATCCACGATGACGACGCGTTTATTTTCCGCGAGGATGCGCGCGGCTTCGCGCAGGAGAGTGGTCTTGCCCACGCCGGGTCGTCCGAGAATGAGAACCGACTTGCCCGATTCGATGATGTCTTGGATGATGTCCACTGTGCCGTACACGGCGCGACCCACGCGGCAGGTTAAGCCCACAATCGCTCCGCGCCGATTGCGGATGGCGGAGATGCGATGCAGCGTGCGTTCCATGCCCGCGCGGTTATCCGCGTCGAAGTTACCGATGCGCTCGGTGACATGGTCAATATCTGCGCGGGTGATTTCTTTTTCGAGCAGGACAACTTCGCCTTCGACAAAGCGCGCGGTAGGGACTCGTCCGAGGTCTACAACGATTTCGAGCAGTTTGTCGCTGTTATTCGCTTTTTCGACCGCGTGGCGGAGGTTGGTTGGAAGCACCTCAAGGAGGGCTTCCAGATCGTCTGTAATTCGATGTTGAGTCATAGGTTTTTAGGGATTAGTGATTAGGAATTAAGAAAAGCGCGCGGAAAATCTGCGGTTTGGGTTAGGAATGGAAGGGGAAAGTTCTGATCATGATAAATACCTGCCTGTAGAAAAGGTCGTATGTTGGCTTTACAGCGGCTCTTTCTGTATGCGTAGTTACGAAAACTTTATATCAAGATAAGTTTTCGCGGCTTGAAGAAATTCACGAGATTGGCTGATGATTTCTTCAATATCTTCTAAAAGAAAGTCCGGTTCTACGCCATAATCTCTGACCATTCTTTGACTAAAAGTTGTAACCAGCCAGCGTTGATATTTTGGGTCGAACTCGCCAGTTTTCACAAAGTGTTGAGCAAAAGACCCATGAACGCCGCCGTGTTTGCTGTAATGCAAATCTTTTTCGCCGAGCAACGCCTCCGCTATATAAAACATTGCGTAATATGCGCGGCTGGCGGCAAAATCAAGGTCGCCATCTTGCATAATTCTCTCGGCGCTGGCAATCGATCTTTCCGCCTTCTCCAATAAAGCGGCGGTTTCTGTTTCATACCGCTACTCCCTCAGCCTTAACGTTTTTTAGCAATGGAAATTTATTGGCAATCCATTCGCTTTCGCGCATAAACATAGGGCTGACGGTGATTTCATAATTCAATGAAAGA
>JAQTWR010000230.1 GCA_028689195.1 Anaerolineales bacterium
AATGATCGGCGCGCCGAGAAACGCAAGGCTGGGAACGGGTTCGTCGCCAATGGTGAAACTCCCCAGCGCGTCGGTATACTCTTGCAAATTGCGGTTGATGACCAGCGGCTGGCGCGTGCGTACGATATTGCCCGTAAACCCAACGCCAAGCGGCATGGGGTCTTCATACAGCCGCTTGCCTTGGTCAATCATATAAGGGAAATACACCATATTCGCCTTATGGTCAATTAAGCGGATGCTCATTTCCTGCGTTTGGAATATTTCGCTGATCTTATCTCCCACCAGATTGATCATTTCGTTGAACTCGAGTTTTGCCGCCAGTTTTTCCTGAATCATATTGATCGCAGCGAGTTCGGCGGCGCGCTGCCGTTCCGCCTTCAATAAACGCTGCGCCTCTTCAACGAGGCGCGTATTTTCAAGCGCTATTTTTCGAGAATTGGAAGGGATTTTAGGCGCGGAGTTTTTTTTCGCCTTTGGTTTGGCGGCGCGTTTGACGGTCCGCTCTGACGGCTTCTTGATCGGTTTTTTAGCGGTTTTTGGTTTTTTTGACTCAGTCATATATTCCCTAAACGAAAACCATAGTTCAATTATTCCGTTCCAATATTTTAGCGACGAACAGCAAAGCCCGCCTTCCCGTTTCATTACAATTCGTTAACATACAATAGTTTATCGCAATCGGATAAATCTTGTAAGACGTATTTTGAAAATTCGTCAAAGCGCGGATGAATGAAAACGCCAAGATCGTATATTCTGGATCGGCGTTTGAAGCGCCAGATCGCAGCCAGCCCAAACCGCGTCTGCGCGCGCTTCCTTTGCCCTTGAAACCGCTTCGGCGATTTGAGAATCTCCGCCCTTCAATAGCGTTGCCATAGGATCGAGATTTCCAAACAGCAGCGCGTTTTTGAGCGCAGCCCGCGCCTCCGCGAGATCAACCGTCTGGTCAAGGGAGATTGCCTCCGCGCCCGTTTGATTCAGCGCCTCAAAAGATTTGCTCATATTGCCGCACACCGACAACACGCGCGGACTTGGAAGTTTGGCGTGCAATTCTTTCAACGCGGGCAGGACAAATTGCTCGAACTTCGCCGCGCCGATAAATCCCGCCGAACCGCCCATCTCGTGAATGGTGATAAAGTCCGCGCCCGCATTGCGGTACGCGTTTCCAATTTCCGCGAGAAAAGCGGAAAGATGCAGCAGCGCATCAACAACCGCTTGCGGTTCTTTCTTCATCTCGATAAATAATTTTGTAGGATTACAAAGATATAAAAGCAAAGTGTACGGACCCGGAATCATCCCCGAGATGACAACATCTTTGCCAATATCATTTTTCACCAGATCAATCGCTTTGCAAATCAAATCAATTCTCCCGCCTCGTCTTATCGCTTTTTCAATCTCTCTTGCGCTTTCCACCAAAGCCCTCTTCACCTGCGGAAATTGAAACTCGCCATAAGTCAACTCTGCGCCTAAGGCTTCGGCGGGCGCGCATAAATCCAACGGCAAAGTCGCGGACGGCATCCCAGTCAACTTGAATGTACTCGCCGCCGCCCGCGCCATCTTTTCGGCGTCTTGGTGTACCTCGTGAAAGATAAGCCTTTCGCGCTCAAGTCCTTCAGCCGTGATATGAATCAACCCGCTGAACGCAGGCTGCGCGTCAATTTTTTTGCCAGCCAATAATTCTAAAATTTTTCCGCGCATAATTATCCTTTTACGAATTACGGATTACGAATTGCGCGATGCGTGATTCGTAATCCGTAACCGATCACTAATCACTGATAACTGATAACTGCTTGCTACCCCTTTACCGCTTTCGCAATCGCCGCGATATGCTCTGGCGTGTTCCCGCAGCAACCGCCGACGACCTTCGCGCCCAATGCGATATATTTCTTCGCGTAATTTCCCATGTCTTCGGGAGTCATATCGTAAACGCCTTGCTCGGTTTCAATATCCATGTGCGGAACGCCCGCGTTGGGTTTGATCCACAACGGGAAGTTTGGAATCGTCGCCGCGTATTCTTTGACGATGGCTTCCATATTATCGAGAGTTGTTCCGCAGTTCGCGCCGATGAGCGTTGCGCCCATTTCGCTGTATTTTTTGATCACGTCTTTCGGCTTCACGCCCATCATCGTGCGCGTACCACGGTCATAACTAAATGAAACGACAATCGGCAAATCAGTCACGGAGCGCGCGCCTTCAAATGCGGCGGTGGTTTCTTCAAACGCGAACATCGTTTCGATGATGAGCAAATCTACGCCGCCTTCGGCGAGCGCCTTGGCTTGCTCGGCAAAAGTCGCTTTGACTTCTTCCGCTTCGAGCGGACCATACGGCTTGATTAGCGCGCCGACGGGACCCATCGAACCGGCGACCAATCCATTATTCAACGAAGCGGCTTTGCGCGCAATTTCCGCCGCGCGAAGATTTACTTCGGGCGCGCGATCCTGATATTTTGAATCCTTCATTCTCATTCGCGTTCCGCCGAAGGTGCAGGTGAGAATAATATCCGAGCCTGCGCGCGCAAACGAACTTTCGAGATTCAGAATAATATCGGGGTCGTCAATGATGAGGTCTTCGGGCGGCTTGCCGGGTTTGAGTCCCATCTTCTGTAAATTCGATCCCGTCGCGCCGTCGGCAACGAGAATTTCACCGCTGTTTAATCGTTCCAAAAATTTATTCATTTTTCACCTCGTTTGGGATTGTAGGGGCGGATCGCGATCCGCCTCTACACGTCAAAAAATTATTTCATAAAATTTTTCGCCATCGGATCGGCGACGCGATTGGGAATCAAATGCGCGATGTGCGGAAACGCTTCGCTCATGTGCGGGAAACTTGTGGCAAGCATGAATTGATTTTGAAATTCGGGATCGGTCGGCAATTCAAAGCGTTCCACTTTGCGGGTGACAGAATCGATTTCGTCGCGCTTTTCGATATTTAGCAACGCGATGCGCGCGCCGTCGCCTGCGGCATTCCCAATGGCATACACGTTACTTAAATCGCAATCTGGAATCAATCCAATCAGCATGGCTTTTTCTTTGTCAATGTAACTTCCAAAACCGCCCGCGAGGATAATCTTATCGGGGCTTTCCAAACCGCCGCGCTTCAACAAAGTCCGCGCCGCAGTGAAGAGCGCCGCCTTCGCCAATTGAATCTGACGCACATCCTGCTGCGTCATGGGAATATCGCGCCCGATGGATGTTTCATCCGCCCACGCGATGACATACTCCCAGCCGCTTTCTCCCTGACGAATGCGCGGCGACTCCAGTCCCATTTTGAACTTGCCGCGCGAATTGACGACTCCTGCGCGGAACATTTCCGCTACCGCGTCAATAATCGCCGAGCCGCAGATTCCTTTTGCCTTGCCCGCGTTCCATTCGTCTTCGCCGACGATTTTATAGCGCGGTTCGAGAGTCTTCTCGTCAATGCTCACGCGCTCGATTGCGCCGCGCGCGGCGCGCATTCCATATTTAACGTGCGCGCCTTCAAGCGCGGGTCCTGTGGGCGTGGATGTGCATAACAATCTTTTTCGGTTTCCGAGAACAAGTTCCGCGTTTGTGCCGACGTCAATCAATAGCCAGTTTTCATCCTGCTTGTGTGGTTCTTCCGCGAGAATCATCGCGCTCGTATCCGCGCCGACGAAGGATGCAATGGTGGGGAGGACGTGAATATTTCCAGACGGATTAATGTTCAATCCCAACTCGCGCGCTTTGACGTTCATTGATTTATGAATTGCAGGCGCGAACGGCGCAAGCCCTAAATCTTTGGGATGTAAATTTAGCAAGATATGGTGCATGGTTGAATTACCAACCAACACCATTTCTAAAATTTCTTCTATTCTTATGTCATTCCCCTGCGGGGACGATGTGCGAGGGCGTTCCTTGCCCGAAGCAATCTCATCGTCAGTTAACGGAGATTGCTCACCTGCACTTGCATCAGGCGCAAGTGTCGCTGTCGCTCGCAATGACATGTTCGCGGATTTAACTGCTTGCTTCAAAAGTTTATTTAACGTATCAATGATTGCCTTGTGCAATTTCTCCAAGCCGTCTTTGTGTTCGATGGCGTATTGAATGCGCGACATCACGTCTTCGCCGTATGCGATTTGTGGATTCATTTCGGATTCAGCCGCGAGCAGTTCGCCTGTGCGAAGATTACATAAATACAGCGCGACTGTTGTCGAACCGACGTCTACCGCCGCGCCATAACTATCTTCCACATATCCCGCTTGAACTGCGACGACTTCCTTGTCCCGCCAAACTGAGACGGTCACATTCCATTTTGCTTCGCGCAGCGTGGCGGATAATTTTCGCAGGCATTGATAATCAATCGTCAAGTCATACCAGCGCGGAAGTTTTTCATCCGCGCCGCGCGCCAGCGCCATCGAGGTTTCGAGTCCTTTGGCGAGGCGTTCCCAATCTGCAATGGGACGTTCCAAATTGGGCGGAGTCATCGCAACGAGGTATTTCCGAATTGCGGGTTTGATTTCGATTGCGCGATTACTCGCGCTCTTGCGGATAATTTGTTTGTTTCCGCGACTCTCTTCGGGCACGTTGATTAATACGTCGCCGCGAATTCTGCATTGACAGGCAAGCCGCGCTTGCCCTACTTCCCAACCTTTGTCTTTCAATAACTTGGGTCTGCGCGCAAAATAGTTTGCTTCCTGTGGCGTGATGGGGGAGACGTTCTCGCGCTTCGAGTCGACGCGGTATTTTTCAAAATGTCCCTCCTCGATTAAAACCACGCACTTGCCGCAAGTGGCATTTTCTGCGCAAATAGATTCAATATCTACGCCGAGTTCGCGCGCGGCAGAACGGACGGATGTTCCTTCGTCTACTTGTCCGTGTCTGCCAGCGGGTTGCAGGATGACGTTATGTTTTTTCATGTGAATATGATTACGGAATCCACTTTGATGGGAAATTATATATAATTTTCAAGCGTGAATTGTACGGGATGAGCGGCGGATGGTCAATGAGAAAAAAATGACGCGCAGGGTCTTTTTTTGAATTCGCTTTCTTTGAGAAACCCATGAATTGACAGCCCCGTTTTTTTATTGACACGATGGTAGCCTCGTGGTAAACTCGCGCCCGCTTGTTAGATGGTCCCGTGGTGTAGCGGCCTAACATGCGGCCCTGTCAAGGCCGAGATCGCGGGTTCGAATCCCGTCGGGACCGCACGAAGTAATAAAGGACAGACAGACCTCTGGAATGAAATCCAGAGGTCTGTCTGTTTTAACGCCCTTTGG
>JAQTWR010000231.1 GCA_028689195.1 Anaerolineales bacterium
CTCCCCGAAAAAACGCTGTTGTTGACGGTAAGCGTTCCGTGCGAGCCGACATAAATTCCGCCGCCGCTGTATGCGCCGCTCATGCTGGCGTTGGCGGCAACGACTACTTGATCGAGCGCGAGGTCTCCCATATTGTAGAAGGCGCCGCCGTTGCCCGCGCTATTGCCCCCGCCATTGCCGTTGGAAAACGTAACGCCGGAAATCGAAGCCGCGCTGCCGCTCGGAATGACGAAATGGCGCGTGACGTTATTTCCGCTGACGGTTAACTTATCGGCTCCGGGACCGTTGATGCTGATTGCTTTGGGCGCCAGGGTGATTTCGCCATCCACCACGACTTCGTCGGCTACCGTAATCGCGCCGCCGAGCGTAATTGTATTGGGGTAGGTAAGATTGAAGTCAATCGTATCGCCCGTCGCGGATAAATTCACCGCCTCGCGCAGGGTGCAATCGGCGGCGTCGCAAACGCCGTCCCACGAATCCGCTGTGGAGTTCACCGTCCATATTGCTGCGGCGCGTGTCGGCTGGGCGCTTAATGCGCTAAAGAGTAAGGCGGCCAAAATAAATGCGCAATAAACTTTAGTTGTAGTTTTCATAATGTTCTCCTGAATGGCGCGCGCGAGCGCGTTTTTATACGTCCGCTAAAATTATGGATAAAACTTCTGGGCGATTAATCTCATCATAGTATCTTAACTTGGGGATGTCAATTACGGTTTTGTTGGGTCGCAAAGACGACGGGCATAGCGCGACATAAAAGATTAAAACTTGAAATGAATGAAAATCCGCCCAAAGTTTTTATCGTCCTTCTCGACGCGGTGATATAGTTTTTTGATATGCCCCTGATTCAAAAAACGCAACACTTTTTTCTTTAATTGTCCGCTGCCCTTGCCGGGGATAATTTCCACCAGCGCGATCTTCTTCTCGAGCGCTTCTTCCACAATGCGATTCAACTCCGCGTCAATTTGAGCGCCGCGATTGTAAATTTCGTGCAGGTCAAGTTTTAGTTTTGCCATAACGTCACTTCTTCAAAAAATCAAACGGAGGGCGTTGATTCAACTTCGTCAAATTTGCGCCCGATCCATTAACATACAAAGCGGTCAACGAACCCGTGTCGCAGCCCAGCCTTTGAAAATGATCGAGCGGCAAGCCGAGAAAATGCGCCACGGCAAGTTTGATCGGGTCGGCGTGAAAAACCACCGCGACCGTTTCCTGCGGCTTATTATGTTTTTGGAGTACGCGCTCCAGGACATTCACAATTCGCATTTGCGTTTCAGGGAACGACTCGCCTTCGGGAAACCGAAAACGCGACGGCGCATTTTGCACAACCTGCCACGCTTTGGTCAACCGCAAAACTTTCCACGACCTTCCCTGCCACTTGCCGACGTTTGTATCCATCAAATCGGGTTCTTGAATGATGTTTAATCCATGCGATTCGGAGATTGGCTGCGCGGTTTCCATCGCCCTTTCAAGCGGACTCGCGTACACCGCGCTGATCCGCGTCCCCAGTAACGCGTCGCGCAGCGCCCGCGCCTGATCCTGCCCGCGCTGATTTAAGTGAACGCCCGAAATCCGTCCCGCCAATTTGCCCGTTTTAACGTAATCATTTTCGCCGTGCCGAATGAGAAGCAATAGAGTCATAGTTTCGCAAGCATACAGGAAAAAGCCCGTCCATGCAAGGAAAGAGAAAACCTCCAAGTTCTCAAAGAACCTGGAGGTCTGTTAATCTACTAAATGGATTTCAATTTTTAGTTAACGCAAGTTGCCACCTTTACCAGTTTTTTTAGTTCTTTTGCCACGGATTACACGGATTTTCACTAATTTGAAAAAAAATCCGCGCAAATCGGTGAAATCTGTGGCAAGGGTCTGAGATTTTTTTACCCAGAAAACATGGTAGCAACTTGGGTTAGTTATGAATATCCAATTGTATGGTCGTCTCTCCGCTGCTATCGCAGCCGACGGCTTTCGCATCGTAAGACCCGGCAGGGATGTTCTTAAGCGTGAATTGTTCTCCTGCGGGAATGGTCGCGCCGTCTAATTGATCGGGACCCCAATCATTGAGCGAAGTCGAGGATAAATACAACTCGCAAATATCTACGGAACCCGTGTTGGTGAACACATACGCGGCGACGATATCGCCGGCGGGGGCTTCGGTGGCGTCGGCAGCGGCGGGGACTTCGGTTGCAGCGTCCGTTCCGTCTGAATCAGAGTCGGCTCCGCAAGCTGAAACGCTCAAGAGCATGGCGATACTCAATAAGAACACAAACACGAATTTGAAATTGATTGACTTCATGGTTTTCCTCTTTACTAAAGAATTTACTGACGACAGATAATACCATGAAATCGTACCTTTCAGGTCTTTTATATCTCCGTTCAGGGTTGATTCTAGCGGTTGGTTGTACGGCGCTGATAATCGCTAATTCCGTGTAGAATCAAGCCATCTTATCCGAAAGAGAATATTAGAATGAGTCTATTCAAAAACAAATATAAGGTTATTTTGCTTGCAGCGCTGATCGGTCTTGCCGCGCTTCTCGTTTTCAATTTGGATGTTGTTTTGCGTTTCGCCCGCGCCTACCAAAGCGGAACGTTGACCATGCAGAAAATTCGCTACGATCTCGCGTCTTTTGACTTTGGCAAAAAATCTCTCGTTACCCCGCTTGATGAAAAAGTATCCGCGACGGACGGCATGAGGCAAGTCTATGTGCCGGCGGGGGAATTCCTGATGGGGAAGAAGAACGCTCGCGGAACTTCCGCGCCGCAGCATGTTGTGTATCTGGATGCGTTTTGGATAGATCGCGTCGAAGTCAGCAACGCAATGTACTTAAAGTGTTTGAAGGCGGGCGCATGTACCCCTTTGGCGTCGAATAATATTTATTATCAAAATTGGATTTACCGCGACCATCCCGTTATTTATGTGACATGGGAGCAGGCGGGCGCGTACTGTCAATGGGCGGGCAGAGACTTGCCTACCGAAGCGCAATGGGAAAAAGCCGCGCGCGGAACAGACGGGCGGCTCTACCCCTGGGGAAGCAAAGAGCCAAATCCAAGTTTGGCAAATTACGCCGGCAGCATGATCCATGAGGATGTCTCGGTTTATCGCTACCCGTTGGGAGCGAGTCCCTACGGCGCGTTGAATATGTCGGGCAACGCGCGCGAGTGGATACAAGATTGGTTCGACCCCGAATATTACAACTACTCGCCGTACGCAAACCCGACGGGACCCGCAACGGGACTTGAAAGATCATTACGCAGCGGCTCTTATAACGAAGACGGACGCGAAGTTATCATTACCAAACGTTACAATCACGACCCCTCGTCTGCGGGATTAAGTCGCGGATTCCGCTGCGCGGAGAATTAATCCGCGTCGTCAAATCCTGCGGGCGGAATCCCCAACGCTTGTATTAATCTTGCCCAATAGTTTACTTGCGCCGCCGTACTCGCAAGGATAACGAACTCGCGTTCGTTGAACGCGGCTTTTACTTTTTCGACCAGTTCGGGATGAAATTTGAGCGGCGTTTGCGAAATGACCCGCGTATATGCAATCGCAAGTTTTTCGCGCTCCGAAAATGATTCCACCTTTTCAAAATCGCCGCGCAATGATTCCGCTTCCGCGTCCGTAATCGCATATTTGCGATGTTCGTAAGAATTCATCTCGACGCAAAATGGACAGGCTGCCGCATACGACGCGGTCATGCGGATAATTTTTAACATGCGCTTGTCCATTGCGCCGTCTTCATGCGCTACGAGAGCCTCCATAATGCCCGAACCAATTGCGGCTTTAGGATACCAACTTAAGATGCGCGGCGGAAGCAGGGTCTTGCCGACGGAGCGCTCGGAAATCCAAATGCCAAGTTTGAGTAAAAACGGAATTCGTTTTGGCGGGGGAATAAAAGGCATCTACGCCGCCTCGACAACGAACACATGGACTTCTTTCGGTCCATGCACGCCGATAGTCAGCGTCATTTCAATATCCGCCGTGCGCGAAGGTCCCGTGATAAAAACCGCCGCGCGGGTATCTTTCGTCAAGTCAATCGCGTCGGATAAAGACGGCAGGATGTTTTTTGATTCCAAAATTGCGATGTGGATTTCGGGCAGCAGCGAACCGCGCAGCGGATTCCCCGCCCCGTCCGCGACAAGAACCGATCCCGTATCTGCCAGCCCACACAAAGTTTTTGTGACCCCCGCAGTGAGTTGATCGTCAGGCTCGTAAACGAAATCAATATTCGCTTCCTTCAATAATGATTCGTCCAGCGTATTCGGTTCAAGATGAATCTTATTGACGTTGCGCGATTTCAAAAACTCGATAACGTCTTTCGTAACGGCTTTTGTCCGATACGCATGTCCGCCAAGCGCGGCAAGTTCTTTGATAAATTGCTCGACAAGGGAAACGGAAATTGGCAACTTGGAAATTGGTAAATCGGCGGATTGTAGAGTTATCCCGTTTACCAAATTGCCGCTTACTGATTTACTTTGATACCCCTCTCTAAACGTCTTCCCTGCAAATTTTGGAAAATCTTTGCTGTAGCCCCAACCAGTGAACGCGGGCAGACGCATCCACTTTGCAGACGGGGCGAAGAGAAAACTTCCAAGCGCGGCAATTTTTTGCGCCGCAGAAAATAATCGTGGATGAGTCGCGGCGCGCGTATACATCCGCAAGAAAAATTTGGTGGTAGAAGATAATCCCGCGCCGCCGCTGCTCGCTGATAACCTCTCGCTGTTCACTGTCGCCTGCCCCGCTCTGACTCTCGTCAATAATTTTGGCAGGTCAATATCTACGGGACATGCGTCTTTGCACGCGCCGCACAGCGACGAGGCTTGCGCGAGTTGGACGTAATTTTCGCCGAACAATCCGGGCGAAAGCACAGAGCCGATAGGTCCCGGATACGGCGCGATGGAATTGTCCTTGCCGATGTAGGCGTGTCCGCTGAGTTCGCGGAAAACGGGGCAGGCGTTGAGGCACGCGCCGCAGCGGATGCAATACAAAGATTCTTTCAACGGAGAATTTCGTAAACGCGAGCGACCGTTATCTAAAATAATTAAATGCCGCGTTTGACCTTCGAGCGGTTGGCGCAAAATTTGAGTATAGACCGTCAATTTTTGTCCCGTTGCGGAACGCGGCAACAGCGAAAGCATGAGCGAAAGATTTTCAAGGTTGGGAACGATGCGCTCCATGCCCATCAATGCGATGTGAACAGGCGGGATGGTTGTGACCATGCG
>JAQTWR010000232.1 GCA_028689195.1 Anaerolineales bacterium
TTCCGTGGGTCGCTGACTTTGCTGAAATGTTCTTCTATCGCTTCCAATGGCTTCTTGGACATGGCTACTCCTTTTGGATAGCCAGTTTTACCCTATTTCATCACTAATTTAGATGCGATTGCCCTGTGTTTCATTTGAACCTGCGCTTTTATTTTCATTCCCAATGGTAAAATAAACGCTATGACAACCCAACCTCTCCAAACACGCGCAGTTAATACAATTCGTTTTCTTTCCGCTGACGGCGTCCAGCAGGCGAATTCGGGGCATCCGGGTCTTCCGATGGGCGCGGCGGCAATGGCGTTCGCAATTTGGACGCGTCATCTTCGTCATAATCCGCGCAACCCAAAATGGGCGGGGCGCGACCGCTTCATCCTTTCTGGCGGGCATGGCTCCATGCTTTTATATTCTTTGTTGCACCTCACAGGCTATGATTTGCCGTTGGACGAATTGAAAAATTTTCGTCAATGGGGAAGCCTGACGCCGGGTCATCCCGAATACGGATGGACGCCGGGCGTTGAAATGACCACAGGTCCGCTTGGGCAGGGATTCGCAACGGGCGTGGGCATGGCAATTGCCGCGTCGCATCTCGCCGCGAACTTCAACCAACAGGGACATAATATTATTGATCCGTTCATTTACGCCATTGTGACCGATGGCGATTTAATGGAAGGCGTTGCTTCAGAAGCCGCTTCGCTCGCGGGGCATCTCTCGCTTGGGCGGCTGATTTACCTTTATGACGATAACCACATCTCGATTGACGGCTCGACCGACATCGCGTTTACCGAAGATCGCGCGGCGCGATTCCGCGCTTACGGTTGGCAAGTCTTGCGCGTAGAGGATGGCAACAACGTCGAAGAAATTGACAAAGCCATTCAAACCGCAAAAGCCGAGCCGCGCCCTTCATTAATCATGTGCCGCACCATTATCGGATTTGGCTCGCCGAATCGTCAAGGCACGTCTAAAGCGCACGGCGAACCGCTTGGCGATGAGGAATTAAACGCGGCGAAGGATAATCTTGAATATCCGAAAGAACCGCGCTTTTTCATTGCCGATGATGTGCTGGCTTTTTATCGCAAAGCCGTCGAACGCGGGCGCGAACTTGAGTTTGATTGGAAGATGCGCTTCGATGCATATAAGCGTTTATATCCCGCGCTGGGCGTAGAGTTGACTCGCCGCCTTTCCAACCAACTCCCCGAAGATTGGCAATCGGCTTTGCCGGAATTTCCCGTTGACGCGAAAGGCATGGCGACCCGCGCCGCTTCGGGCAAGGTCATCAACGCGCTGGCGGCAAAACTCCCCGAACTCATCGGCGGCTCGGCTGATCTTGCGCCATCGAACAACACAAAAATTGACGGTTCTCCCGCGTTCCAAAAAGGTTCCTACGGCGGACGCAACTTCCACTTTGGCGTGCGCGAACACGCAATGGGCGCGGCGCTGAACGGCATGGCGTTATTCGGCGGCGTGATTCCCTACGGCGCAACCTTCCTCGTCTTTGCCGATTACATGCGCCCAACGCTGCGTCTCGCCGCGTTATCGCACATCCCTTCCATTTTTATTTTCACGCATGATAGCGTCGGGCTTGGAGAAGACGGACCTACGCACCAGCCCGTCGAGCAGTTGACGTCGCTGCGCTTGATTCCCAACCTTGTTGTGATTCGTCCCGCCGACGCGAATGAAACCGCCCAGGCGTGGAAGGTCGCCATCGAGCGGCGCGACGGTCCCACCGTGTTGGCGCTGACCCGTCAAAACCTCCCGACGTTGGAACGTCCCGCCGACGCGACCGTTCAAAAAGGCGCGTATGTGCTGAAAGACTTTGGGCAGTACCCCGAAATAATTTTGATGGCTTCAGGCTCTGAAGTCAGTTTAATCCTCGAAGCCGCGAAAAGACTCGCGGACGAAGGTCGCGGCGTGCGCGTGGTTTCCTTCCCAAGTTGGGAACTTTTTGAGGAGCAAGACGCGGCGTACCGCGAATCTGTTCTTCCGAAAGAAATCCAAAAGCGCAAGCGTCTCGCCGTCGAGGCGGGAGCGGGGCTGGGCTGGGAAAAGTACGCCCGCGCCGTCGTCAGCATTGAGCGCTTCGGCGCGTCTGCCCCCGCGAAAGTCATCTTTGAAAAATTTGGCTTCACGGTCGAAAACATCGTCGCGAAGGCAAGGGAACTTTAATTGTCATTGCGAGGAGCGTCCTTTGCGACGAAGCAATCTCAATTGAGCGAGGGGATTGCTTCGGGCGCAAACAAGATCGCCCTCGCAATGACGGAAGGCGAATTATGAAAATAGCAGTCGGCTGCGATCACGGCGGTTTTCCGCTTAAGCAAGTCGTCATTGAGTCCGTTCAAGCCGCCGGACATGAAGTCGTTGACGTTGGCACATTCAGCGCCGACGCGGTGGATTTTCCCGATTTCGCAAAAAAAGTCGGCGGGAAGATTCAAAGCGGCGAAGCCGAGCGCGGCGTTTTAATCTGCGGTTCGGGCATTGGCGCGGCGATTGCGGCGAATAAAATGAAGGGCGTTTACGCTTCCATTTGCCATGATACGTATTCCGCCGCGCAGGGCGTGATGCACGATGCGATGAACGTTCTCTGTCTCGGCGGGCGCGTGATTGGACCCGAACTCGTCAAAGTTTTAATCCCCGCCTTTTTGAACGCGCGCTATTTGGGCAACGACGTCGGCGGCGAAAGACTCGCAAGGCGCGTGGAAAAAATCAAAATGTTGGAAGAAAATTAGTAATTGGTAAATGGTAATTACAACTTCCATTTACGAATTTAACTGGAGTCAATAACCTAATGTCGGAATCAATCAAGAAGCTCACCTCCTTAAAACAATCCCTCTGGTACGACAATATTCAACGCAGCCTGCTCGAAAGCGGCGAACTCAAAGCCATGATCGAGCGCGGCGATATTCGCGGCGTGACCTCTAATCCGACCATCTTTCAAAACGCGATTGCGAAAACGAACGATTATGACTCCGCATTAATTCCGCTGGCGTGGGCGGGTTGGAACGCGGAAAAGATTTTCTGGCAGCTCGCCATCGAAGATATTCAGCAAGCCTGCGACCTCTTCCGCCCGCTGTATGACGAGACCAAATGCGGCGACGGCTATGTCAGCCTCGAAGTCAGCCCGTATCTCGCGAACGACGCCGAAGGCACAATCAAACAGGCAAAAGAATTGTGGCAGCGCGTGAACCGTCCCAATTTGATGGTGAAAATTCCAGCCACCAAAGCCTGCATTCCCGCCATTCGCGCCGCGATTGCCGCGGGCATTAATGTCAACGTCACGCTGATTTTTTCGCTGGCGCGTTATGCCGAAGTGATGGAAGCCTATCTCGCGGGGCTTGAAGACCGCGTCGCAAAAAATCAACCGATTGATTCAATCGCTTCCGTCGCGTCGTTCTTCGTCTCGCGCGTAGATACAAAAGTGGATCCGCGTTTGAGCGTTGAAGAACTCAAAGGCAAAGCCGCAATTGCAAACGCCAAACTTGCCTATCACGCTTTCGAGGAATTCTTCACCTCCGCGCGCTTCCATCAAATCAAGACGCGTTTCAGCGCGCGCATTCAACGTCCACTGTGGGCTTCCACCGGCACAAAAAATCCCGCGTACTCCGACACGCTCTACGTTGATACGCTCATCGGTCCCGACACCGTCAACACCGTTCCGCCCGCCACGCTCGACGCCTTCCGCGATCACGGCAACGCGAGTCTCACCATCACGCGCGGATTGGACGAAGCCAAAGAACAAATCGCGCAGATTGAAGCGCTGGGCGTTTCGATGGATCAAGTCACAAAAGAATTGGAAGACGAAGGCGTAAAATCTTTTGCGGATGCGTTTACCACGTTGCTCGCCGCGATTGAAGACAGAAGAAAAACCGCCGCGGATTCTCTTTCCTTTGTATCTGATTCTGTTTCTCAAAGATTATCCAAGATTGAATCCGATTCCGTCCCCGCCCGAATTTGGGCGCATGACCCCGCGCTTTGGGCAACCGACGAAGCGGGACAAGCCGAAGTAAAAATTCGTCTCGGCTGGCTCAACTCTGTTGATGATGCGCGCGCGCGGCTGGATGGATATTTATCCTTCGCAAAGCAAATCCACGACGAAGGCATTGACCGCGTTCTGGTGATTGGCATGGGCGGCTCGTCGCTCACCGCCGAAGTGTTATCGTCCCTGCTTGCGGGCGCAAATATCGAAGCGAAGTTATCTCTTGCTATTTTAGATTCTGCTGACCCAAGTCAAGTCGCGCAGGCTTTTGAAGATTGTCCGCCAGAAAAATCTTTGTACATTCTCTCCAGTAAATCGGGCGGCACCGCCGAACTTTTGGCGGCGTTTGATTATGTCTGGAAATTGAGCGGCGGCAATGGCTCGCGCTTTGTCGTCATTACCGACGCGGGCACGTCGCTTGAAAAATTGGCGAAAGAACGCGGCTTTAGAAAAATATTCAACGCCGATTCAAATGTCGGCGGTCGCTTCTCGGCGTTGACTGATTTCGGTTTAGTCCCCGCTGCTTTGCTCGGCATGGATATTGAAAAGTTATTAGCCTCCGCCGAAAAGATGAAAAATAATTCAAACTCTGCATACAGCGCGGGCATTGTACTCGGCGCGCTCATCGCAGAATCCGCCTTGGCTGGCAGGGATAAACTCACCGTCGTCGCCGACGCGCCGATCTCCGCGCTGGCAAATTGGATCGAGCAGGTCGTCGCCGAATCCAGCGGCAAGTATGGCAAGGGAATTTTGCCCGTCGCGTTAGAGCCGCTCGGCGCGCCTGATGTTTACGGCGACGATCGTCTCTTTGTTTATCTGCGAAATAATAGCGAGTTTGACAGCGGCGTTGCCGCGTTGAAAAAAGCGGGACAGCCCGTAATCGAATTTCAAATTGACAGCCCCTACGATGCGGGCGCGGAATTCTTCCGCTGGGAAATGGCGATCTCGGTCGCCTGTCATATTTTGGGAGTCAACGCCTTTGACCAGCCCGACGTGCAGGACAGCAAACTCCGCACGATTGCGAAGATCAAAGATTTTCAAGCCACCGGCAAACTCGCAGAAGCGGATTTGACCGAGATGAAAGACGCGAAGCGCGCGCTGGATGAATTCCTCGCGCAGGCGGGCGCGGGAAATTACGTTTCCATCAACGCTTATCTGCCGCGCAATCAGAAAATGACCGACGCGATTCAAAATCTTCGCGCCGCGATTCGCGCAAAGACCAAAT
>JAQTWR010000233.1 GCA_028689195.1 Anaerolineales bacterium
CCTCTCTCGAGAAGCAACCCCGACTTTTTACAGCAGGCTGGCAAAGCCGTTTTCAGTACCGTCGTGCTGATTGAATTGTTGATGATCGGTTTTATCGGTCCCGCGCTGACTTCGGGCGCAATCGCATCGGAACGCGAGCGCCAGACCTTTGACCTTTTGCGCGTTTCCCTGCTCTCGCCGCGCGACTTGCTCGTCGGAAAACTTGGCGCGTCTGTGATGTATTTGCTGCTGTTGATTTTCGCGGCGATTCCCCTGCAAAGCCTCGCGTTTTTTATTGGCGGCGTCGGCGTGGGCGAGTTGATTGTATCCATTGTCATATTGGTCGCGTCTGCGTTTTTATTCTGCACGCTGGGATTATATTTCTCCACTATTGCAAAGCGCGTCCTGACCGCGACCATTCTCTCCTATGCGGCGATTTTGCTCCCGGTCATCATCGCCTTTTCGCTGTTTTTCTGGTTGACCGTCTCCAATCCCGACTTCTCGTCTTTCTCGCCGGAAGCCGAGCGGGCGCTGATTATTGTCATCCTGACGACGCTTTCTACAAACCCGATTTCCGCCGCATTCCTTACCGAGCTGCTTCTTACAGAGGAGCAAACCCTTTTAACGATGCCCATCCCCGACCCGTATGTTGTTCTGCCTTCCCCTTGGATCATTTACGTCATGTACGCCGTCACGCTCGCTTTTTTAATGATATGGTTAAGCGCGTTCTATTTGAAGCGTTATGAATATTAAAACGTTTTTTCGTAAACAAAGGAAACCATGACCGCTCTCGATCAACTCTCGCGCATTCTTCAACAATGGATTCGTCGTATGCGTTTGCAACGCGCCGCGTTGTGGATGGTGCGCGGATTGGCGATTGCGCTCGCGCTATCCTTGCTGGTTGGGGGGCTGGGTTTGGTTCAAGCGAAATTATTGCGGCGGGAATTTCTGGCGTTGACCGCGTTATTTGCCGCGACCCTTCCCGTTGCGTTTGGGCTTGCCGCGTATTTTTGGAAAGTATCCCCCGTCAAAGCGGCGCGGCGCTTCGATAGAATCTTCCGCCTCGATGAACGAGTCAGCACCGCGCTCGAACTAAGCGGAGCGGATCACTCCGTCGAGATGATTCAAAGCCAATTAGACGACGCGCTTTCTGCGGCGCGCCGCGTTCGTCCTCGCCGCGAATTGCCCCTGCGCTTCAAGCGGATTGACGCGCTCTTGGCGTTGGTCTTTGCCGTCGCGCTTCTGGCGCTTTGGTTTCGCGGAGAGGCGCTTTTCGTCGCTGCCAGTCATCAACGCGAGGTAGAGACCGCCATCGCGGAACAACAAACCAAGGTGGAAGAAATCATCAAAGCGATTGACGAAAATTCTTCGCTAACCGACGAACAAAAACAAGCGTTGACCGAGCCTTTGCAGCAAGCCTTGCAGGACTTAAAAGAAACGAAGTTTTTGGAAGGCGCGGTTTCCATATTGACCGCGACAGGCGAGAAGATGCAAACCCTCAGCGCGGAACAAGGCGGTCAAACCATGCAGGCGTTGAAAGAATCCGGTGGCTCGCTGGCTATGCAGGAAGGCTCGCCGTTGAATTCTCTGGGCAAAGACCTGGCAAGCGGAAACTTTGCAAAAGCCGCCGCCGACTTGCAGAATATGGATTTAAGCCAGATGAGTTCCGAAGAACTGCGGCGGCTCGCGCAGCAATTGGACGCGATGGCGGAGAGTCTCGCTTCGGCAAATCCGCAATTGGCGCAGGCTTTGAAGGACGCTGCGGCTGAAATTCGGGCGGGAGAACTGGCTAACGCGCAAAATTCTATGGACGCTGCGGCGGGGCAGCTGGCGGGCGTTGCCCAACAAGCGGCGGCTTCGCAGGCGGCGAGTCAAGCGGCGGGGCAGATGCAAGCGGGCGCGGGGAAACTGCTCGCGGCGGGGGGGAGTCAAAACGCGCAGGCGCAGGGGGGCGATTCAACGGGGCAGAATAATAACGGCGGCGCAGGTTCAGGCTCGGGGTCGGGCAGTGCGCCTGATTCCAATCAAAGCGGCGGAGAGGCAAATAACGCGCCTATTCCGCAAAACAACGGCGCGGGCGATGGCGGAGAATCGGCTTACGAACAGATTTACGCGCCTTCGCTTTTGGGCGGCGCAAACGGCGAGACGCTCGGCTTGCCCGCTTCGGGCAGCGATGGCGAAGTGATTGGCGAAAGCCCCGCGACGGCGACGGACGGGCAGAGCCTTGTGCCTTACAGCGAAGTGTTCAGCCAGTACAACCAGATCAACAGTCAGGCAATCGAGAACGGCGACGTGCCTTCCCAGTTTTTGGAACTGATTAAAAATTATTTTAGTTCGATACAACCGTAAACAAAAATGTCGCTGCAGGCGAAGCGAAGCAGTCTCATGGTAAGAAGAGATTGCTTTGGGCTTTGCCCTTGCAATGACGTTAAGGAGCAATTATGACGTTATCCCCTGAGAAGTTTCTTGAAGACGCGGGAAAAATCGAAAGTGAAGTTGGGCGCGTGATCGTGGGTCAGCGCGAAGTAGTGCGGCATGTGTTGGTCAGCGTCCTTGCGGGCGGGCATGTGCTGCTCGAAGGCGTGCCCGGACTCGGCAAGACGATGTTGATCCGCGCGCTGGGTCAGGCGCTGGATTTGAAATTCTCTCGCATTCAATTTACCCCTGATATGATGCCCGCCGACATTTTGGGAACTGAAATTCTCAGCGACGAGAATGGCAAACGCGAATTTCGCTTCCGCGAGGGACCCCTGTTTGCGAATTTGATTCTTGCCGACGAAATTAACCGCGCTACGCCGAAGACTCAATCCGCGCTGCTGGAGGCGATGCAAGAGGCTTCGGTCACAATCGCGCAGCGGACCTATCAACTGGCGCAGCCTTTCTTTGTGATGGCGACGCAAAACCCGCTTGAAATGGAAGGAACGTACCCGCTGCCCGAAGCGCAGTTAGACCGCTTTTTCTTCAAGGTCAATGTGGATTTGCCAAACGTTAGCGAGATGGTGGAGATTTTAGACCGCACAACGGGCAAGGAATCCCCGTCCGCTTCCAGCGCTGTGACTGGCGCGGAGATTGTCGAGATGCGCGCCTTGGCGCGGACTGTGCCTATCGCTTCGCACGTCAAAGAGTACATTGCCAAACTTATGCTTGCCACGCATCCGCAGGACGCCAATGCTTCTCCGTTGGTGAAGAAGTACGTCCGCTACGGGGTCTCTCCGCGCGGCGGACAGGCTCTCACGCTTGGCGCGAAAGTCACCGCGCTCATGGCGGGAAGATATAACGTGGCGTTTGAAGACGTTTACGCGGTGGCTAAAGCCGCGCTGCGGCATCGCCTGTTGTTGAACTTTGACGGGTTGGCGGAAGGGATTAAAGCCGATAGCGTTATTGAAGAGTTGGTAAACGCAATGCCTGCCCTGAGTACGTCGAAGGGATGAAGGATGAAAGGAAATGATGAATGATGAATGATGAAGGATGAAGAAAAAGGTAAAGGTGAAAGATGGAAAATGAGAAACCCGTTGACTTGAGGACGCGGACGTCTGATTTTGCCTTGCGGATTATCAAACTTTATGTAAGTCTTCCGAAAACGACTGAAGCGCAAGTTTTGGGAAAACAAGTTCTTCGTTCTGGAACATCTGTCGGCGCAAATTATCGCGAAGGTCATCGGGCAAAATCCGACGCTGATATTGTCAATAAATTTGAGTCCGTCTTGCAGGAATTGGATGAAACCGATTATTGGCTCGACCTGCTTGTCAGAAGCGGTATCCTTTCCGCCGCAAAAGCCGAAAGTCTCATCAAAGAAACCAATGAATTGATCGCAATCTTCACTACCATCGTCACAAAGATAAAGAAAAGGATGAAGGATAAAAGATGAAGGATGAAAAATTGACTTTATCATTTTTCCATTCATCCTTCATCCTTCATAATTCATCCTTTACCCTTATGCTCTTCGACGAATCCACTCTCCGTAAGATCAATCAACTCACCCTTGTCGCTTCGCGCGTGCGTTCAGGCGCAATTAAGGGAGAGCGGCGTTCTTCACGGCGCGGCAGTAGCGTGGAATTTGCCGACTATCGCAATTATGCGGCGGGCGACGACCTGCGCCGTTTGGATTGGAACATCTACGCGCGGCTCGAAAAGCCCTTCATCAAATTGCTGGAAGAAGAGGAAGACCTCGCGGTTTACGTCTTGATTGACGGTTCGCGCTCGATGGATTGGGGCGAAGGCGAGCAGAACAAATTTCAATACGCGCTCAAACTCGCGGCAGGACTTGGCGCGATAGCCCTGTCGTCAGGCGATTTGCTTTCGGTGGGCTTCCTGCAATGGGGGCGCGTCGTCTCCGAGTTTGGTCCCTCGCGCGGCGGGTACGCTTTGCCGCGTCTCTTCCGCTTTTTGGAATCTCTTGAAGCGAAGGATCGAACAAACCTCAACGCTTCCCTGCGCGATTATTCAATCCCTCCGCGCCGCGCAGGCTTGTTGATTTTAATCTCCGACTTGCTTGTCGAAGATGGATACGAGACGGGGCTGCGTCAACTGCTTGGGCGCGGACACGAAGCCGCGTTGCTGCACGTCCTCGCGCCCGACGAGGTTGACCCGCCGCTGGCGGGAGATTTGCAACTTGTGGATGTTGAAACGAACGCCGAGCAGGAGGTTTCGATAGACGGCGGCTTGCGAAATCTCTACCGAACCCGCGTCCGCGAGTGGATTCAGTCCACGCAAGCAGATTGTCGCAAGCATGGAATTAAATATTTAGACCTGGTTACAGATAAATCATGGGAGCATGTTCTGATGCTTGAAATGAGAAAGGCGAGCATTGTGAAGTAGATGCAACTCCTAACCCCCCTTGCCCTCGCGCTCGGCGCGCTTGCTATCCCCATCATTTTGCTGTATATGTTAAAACTGCGCCGCAAGCAGACGCAGGTCTCTTCGACAATGTTGTGGGGAAAAATTCTGCGCGACAAGCAGGCAAATACCCCGTGGCAAAAACTCAAACGCAACTTGCTGTTATTTCTCCAGTTATTGATTCTTGCCGCGCTGGTCTTTGCTTTGGCGCGTCCCGCCCTGCCGACAAAGGTCGTGGCTTCGGGGGCGGTCGTTGTTTTGCTCGACGCTTCCGCTTCGATGAACACGGCGGACGTTTCTCCTTCGCGGTTTGAAGAAGCGCGCAAATCCGCGTTGGCGTTGATTAATGGGCTGT
>JAQTWR010000234.1 GCA_028689195.1 Anaerolineales bacterium
CTGCGCCTTCCAACTGACCCCGCTGCGCTGGTAGTGGTACATCCCGCGAATGGGAACTTCCGCCGTGCCAACGTCCCACAATTTTCCGTACTGCTCATCCCACCATAAGCCTTCGGTCATTTTTTGAATCGCAAAGTCTACTTGCCCCCAAGTCTCGTTGAAAACATACGTTCCCTGCCAGTGGCTAACGTCAATGCCGTGCGCCCGCGTTGTGATGACTTCTCTTGTCATAATGCCTCCTTGTAAGATCTACTAGCAACTATTGCTAACCTGCATCCATAATACTGTAAACCGATTAAAGAAACAAGATGGAATCTTTATTCTGCTGCGGGCTGTGCAAATCAACGCGGACAGCCCCCTTTTTTTGATTATTTGCAAATTTCGCGGAATTTTGCTCAGCCTGAGTGGGCGCGTCGCTGCAGCGCAGGCTGAATTTCCCCGAATATACTAGAAAAATATCATAAATATTGACAAATTCGCTCTCTTTTGCTATAATGCTGTTTCATTGCTAAAAACGCCAGTATTGGCTTACAAAATGCCGCGCAAGGCGGTAATTCAGGAGCTTAACGCATGTCTCAATTGGAAATCAGGAATTTGCACGTCAGCATCGAGGATAAAGAAATTCTAAAGGGTCTCACTTTGACCATTAATCAGGGCGAGGTTCACGCAATTATGGGACCAAACGGCACGGGGAAATCCACGCTGGCTTATACGTTGATGGGGCATCCAAATTACACAGTCACCGCAGGCGAAATCATTTTCAAGGGAAAGAACCTTCTCGAACTTGAATCCGATGAGCGTTCCCGCGCGGGGATTTTTCTCGCGTTTCAGTATCCCGTCGCGATTCCCGGCGTGACCGTTGCGAACTTTCTTCGCACGGCGGTCAATGCCCGCCGCCGCGCTGAAAACCCCGAAGATAAGGGTATTCCCATTCTTGAATTCCGTAAGATGTTGAAAGAGAAGATGGCGATGCTCAAAATGGATCAAGCCTTTGCGGGACGTTATCTCAATGACGGTTTCTCCGGCGGCGAAAAGAAGCGCGCCGAAATTTTGCAAATGGCAACCCTCAAACCCGAAATTGCCATTCTGGATGAAACTGATTCCGGTTTGGATATTGACGCGCTGCGAATCGTTTCCGAGGGCGTCAATGCGCTTTCTGGTCCCGAACTTGGCGTGTTGGTTATTACCCATTACCAGCGTTTGTTGAATTACATCAAACCGCACTTTGTTCACATTATGATGCATGGGCGCATTGTCGAATCGGGCGGTCCCGATCTTGCATTGCACCTTGAGGAGCAGGGGTACGATTGGGTGCGCGAGAAGTATGAGGAAGCAGTTTAGATAAATAAAGATTAGATGATTAGAGATTGGTTTTATTGGTAGATACTATTTTCTACTCTCCATTCTCTAATTACTGGAGATACCATGACTGAAGATGCGAAAGCCATCGAAGAAGCAAAAACGCTTGAAGATATCGGCGATTATAAATACGGTTTTCACGACCGCGATGATAATTACGTGTTCAAATCCGGGCGCGGATTAAGTCGCGAGGTCGTTGAAAATATCTCGCGCATGAAAGACGAGCCGCAGTGGATGCTCGACTTTCGTCTCAAAGCGCTGGCGCATTATCTTGCGCGTCCGATGCCCAAATGGGGTCCTGAACTCGATAACCTCGACCTTGAAAATATTTTCTACTACGTCAAGCCGACCGAAAAAAGCGAAAAATCATGGGACAACGTTCCCGATGACATTAAAAACACTTTCGATAAATTGGGCATCCCCGAAGCGGAACAGAAATTTCTGGCGGGCGTGGGCGCGCAATACGAATTAGAAATGGTGTATCACTCCATTTTGGAACATGTTGAAAAACAGGGCGTAATCTTCTTGTCCATTGAAGATGGACTCAAACAATATCCCGATCTGTTCAAGGAATATTTTGGCATGGTCGTTCCCATCGAGGACAATAAATTTGCCGCATTGAACAGCGCGGTTTGGTCGGGCGGCTCGTTCGTTTACGTTCCCAAAGGCGTAAAAGTGGACTTGCCCTTGCAGGCATATTTCCGCTTGAATACCGCCAACGTCGGTCAGTTTGAACGCACGCTTATCATCGTGGACGAAGGCGCCTCGGTGCATTATGTCGAAGGCTGCACGGCGCCTCAATACACCACCAATTCATTCCATTCGGGCGTGATCGAGATCATCGTCAAGAAGGGCGCGCGCTCGCGTTACTCGACGATCCAAAACTGGTCAACTAACGTTTTCAATCTTGTGACCCAGCGCGCCAAAGTGTTCGAGAACGGCGCTCATGAATGGGTGGATGCGAATCTTGGCAGCAAGATTACGATGAAATATCCGTCCTGCTATTTGATGGAACCCGGCGCGCACGGCGAGATGCTTTCAATGGCGTTCGCGGGCGCGGGTCAAATTCAAGATGCTGGCTCAAAGATGGTTCACTTCGCGCCGAATACGACGAGCAAGATCGTTTCCAAATCCATATCTAAAAATGGCGGGCGGGCGTCCTATCGCGGTTTGGTCAAGGTTTATAAAGGCGCGAAGGGAGTCAAATCCAATGTGGTTTGCGACGCGCTTTTGCTCGACCCGAAATCGCGTTCGGATACATACCCGTCCATCGAGATTGACGAGGACGACGTTTCCATCGGTCACGAGGCTTCGGTTTCAAAGGTCGGCGAGGAGCAACTTTTTTATCTCATGTCGCGCGGACTTTCGGAAGAGGAATCTACGGGCATGGTTGTTTCCGGTTTTATCGAACCGCTCGTCAAAGAACTGCCGATGGAATACGCGGTGGAGATGAACAGATTGATTCAATTACAAATGGAAGGGTCGATAGGTTAGAAAGTTGAAAAGTTGGAAGGTTTGAATTTTGAAAATCTTCTAACCTGTAAACTTTCAAATCTTCAAACGGTATAACCATGCAAGAGAAACCAAAAGTATCTGTCGCTCGAACTCGACGCGATTCTGCCGCAAAGGATTTTTCTTTTACGGCGGATTCTATCCCCGCTGGCTCGTTGAAAAATATCCGCGAAAACGCGTGGGATGCGTTTTCGAAATTATCCATGCCCATCAATACCGACGAGGCTTGGCGGCGCACTGATTTGCGTTTGCTGCCCGCGTCCGATTTCAAACTTCCCAAAGACGGCGCGTTTCAAGATTTGCCTGTTGTTCCGGAAGAGTTGCTCCAGCCATTAACCGGCGAACAGCACGGCGGACAAATTACCTTATTGCCCGGCGGCTCGCAAATTCAATTGGACGCGGCGCTTGCGAAACAAGGCGTTGTCTTTACAGACTTCAAAACCGCCGAAAAGAATCACGCCGATTTGCTGCAAAAGTTGATTGGGCAAATCGTCAAACCTGATGACGGAAAATTCGCCGCGCTGGCTTCCGCGCTTTCGCAGAACGGCGTGTTGTTGTATGTGCCGAAAAACGTTCAAGTTGAATATCCGCTTCATTCTATTTTGTGGGGACCCGGCGGCGATCTCGCGCATTTTTCGCATATCATCGTTTTTGTGGATAGCGGCGCTTCGGTCACTTATGTTCACGAAGCCGCTTCGCCAAATGAGACGGGTCACGCGATGCACGCGGGCGTGGTTGAAATTCATGTTGGCGAGAATGCGAATTTGCGTTTTGTAGAGTTGCAGTCGTGGGGGCGTCATGTGTGGAATTTCTCGCACGAGCGCGCGCGCGTCGAACGCGGCGGAAATTTGGATTGGATCTTCGGCGCGGTGGGGTCGCGTCTCACCAAAAATTTCTCCGACCTCGATCTCGCGGGCGAAGGCGCGACGGGGCGCATGTCCGGTTTTTATTTCACGAACGGAAACCAGCACCTCGATCACGATACGCAGCAGAATCATTTCGCGCCGCACACCACCAGCGATTTATTGTTCAAAGGCGCGTTGAAAGGCAAGAGCCGTTCCGTGTGGCAAGGCATGATTTATGTGGCGCCGGGCGCGCAAAAAACCGACGGCTATCAGGCGAATCGCAATCTTGTGTTGGATGAACAATCGCGCGCAGATTCGATTCCGGGATTGGAAATTCTCGCGGATGACGTGCGCTGCACGCATGGCGCGACGGTTGGCAAACTCGAACAGGAACCGCTCTTCTATTTGAAGAGTCGCGGCATCCCGCAGCGCGACGCGGAGCAACTCGTCGTCGAGGGGTTCTTCGACCCGATTATGCAGCGCATCCCGTTTGAAGGCGTGCGCGAGAGATTTCAGCAGGCGATAAAAGATAAATTGTTCACAACGTAACGCGGCATTGCACCGCGCCATATAATTCAGGTAAGGATGTGCGCTATGACAGTGAAAGCGAAAGCCAAACCCAAGACCAAACCAAAAGTAAAGGCGGCAAAATTGAAAGTTGAGAAAAAGAAAGCGGTAGTTAAATCCGTTGCGAAGGCGGCGCTTGTCAAAAAGGAAACGGCTGCAGCGCCGTCCTCGCAGGTTGCGGAAAAAACGGCGGCTGTCGTTAAGCCCAAAATCATCGCGCCCGTTGTGAAACGGACGATTATTCCCGCGCTCGAACGCCGCCGACCGATTAAGAAAAAACCGTCGCGCGGCAATCAATTCAACTTTATGAAAGCGCCCGGCTTGGAGCATGAATTTCAGGTAGGCGATACGGTTGAAGTGTTTTGCGATCACGAAAAAAACCGCGAACGCATCCGCGATTGGGTTAAAGGCATTGTCGTTCAAGTGGATTACAAAATGGCGGCGGTGCAGTTCCGCTTCAATGTGTACCTGACCGACGGCTGGATGGTTCCCGACCGCATTCTCTGGTTTCCGCTGCACTCCGAACATATTCGCCCGGTGGCCGGTAAGAAGCCAGCCGCGAAAAAAGATTTCATTCCCGATTATTAGAGATATAGGTAATTAGAGATTAGTAATTAGGAATGAGTTAATCCCTAATTACTAATCTCTGCTCTCTAATCTCTGCTCTCTAACTTCCCATGACACTTAACGTAACCGAAATTCGTAAAGATTTTCCCATCCTTGAACGCGAGACCGCCAACGGCAAGCGCGTCATCTATTTGGATTCCACCGCTACTTCGCAGAAGCCCGTTCAAGTGATTGAGGCGATGAACGATTACTATCGCCGCTCGAACGCGAACATTCATCGCGGCGTGCATACGCTTGCCGAAGAAGCGACCGCCA
>JAQTWR010000235.1 GCA_028689195.1 Anaerolineales bacterium
AGGCTTGTCGTCTTTGCGCCGTCGCGTTAAAGAAAGCCCATCCTTTTAGACACTCCTTTTTATCATTTCCTCTTGACCAATCGCCCCGCCTCGCATAGAATACCGCCCAATGTCAAACTTCGCCCGCTTCTTCGGTATGTCCATGACTACTACCTCTCGGCTTCCCCGTGAGCGTTTTGTGTTTGGACAGAAGTAAGCGAAGAAAAAACTCTGCGACCACAACGCCTCACGGAAACGCGAGGCGTTTTTTTTATTTCATTTTTATGGAGAAGAATCATGGCGGCAAAAGAAACGCTTGTAATGAAGTTCGGCGGAACGTCGGTAGGCTCGGCGGATGCGCTCGTCAAAGCGGCGCAAATTGTAAAAGACGCGCGCGCGGAATATTCGCGCGTGGTGGTGATTACCTCCGCGATGTCGGGAGTGACCAACCTGTTATTGGATTCCGCTTCGCGCGCGGCAAACGGGAGCGTGGAATCTCTCCCTGCCGCCGAGTCGACTCTGCGCGAGAAGCATTTCAGCGCGGCTGATTCTTTAATCAAAGACGAATCCCTGCGCGAATCAACCAAGCGCGAAATCGATTCGTTGATTCGCGCGTTGGTTGACTTGTGCAAAGCCATTGCCGTTCTCGGCGAGGCTAGTCCGCGCGCGATGGATGCGGTGGCTTCGCTCGGCGAGCGGATGAGCGTGCGTTTGTTAGAGGCGGTCATCGCCAGCGCGGTGATCAAATCGAAAGCGATTGAGTCGACGGCGTTTATTATCACCAACGCGCATTATCAAAACGCGCATCCCGATTTCAAAATCACAACCGAAAAAACGCGCGCGGTATTAAATCCGCTGTTGGACGAAGGGATTGTCGTCGTCACCACAGGATTTATCGGCGCGACGCCCGAAGGCGGAATCACCACGCTTGGACGCGGCGGCAGCGATTATTCAGCCGCGATCATCGGCTCTGTCTTGCCTGCAAACGACGTTTGGATTTGGACCGACGTGGACGGCGTGATGACCACCGATCCGCGCATTGTGCCTTCCGCGCGGACATTGCCCGAAATCACATACAGCGAGATTGCGGAACTTGCCTATTACGGCGCAAAAGTGCTGCACCCTAAAACCATCCGCCCAGTTGTGGATGCGGGTATTGGGCTGCGAATTTGCAATACGTTCAATCCAAGTCATCCCGGCACGCGGTTGATCGCCAACACGCCATTTGATTCAAAAGCGCGGAATGGTCCGCAGATTGTCAAGGCGGTGACCGCCATCCGCAGCCAGAGGCTGATCACAATCGAGGGGCGTGGTATGCTGGGCGTTCCGGGCGTGGCGGCGCGCGCGTTTGGCGCGGTGGCTTCCACCAAAACCAGCGTGCCGTTGATTACGCAGGCTTCGTCGGAACAATCCATTTGTTTTGCCGTGCCGAGTGAAGCAGCCGAGCAAGTGATCAACGCTTTGCAAAATGTTTTTGCTGACGAAATCAAAGACGAAGATATTGATCGCGTATGGATGACGGAAGACGTTTCGATTATTACCGTCGTCGGCGTGGGGATGCGGCATACGCCCGGGGTCTCGGGTCTTGTATTTACGCAGCTCGGCGACAGCGACATCAACATATTCGCCATCGCGCAAGGCTCGTCGGAAGTATCCATCAGCATGGTCGTGGATGCGGCGGATACCGAGTCTGCGGTGAAGGCGCTGCATGGTCTAATCGTTGCAAGTTCAAAAGTTTGAAAGTTCGAAAGTTAAAAATCCTTCCAACATTCAAACTTACCAACCTTCAAACTTTCAAACAAAGGAGTTCTCATGTCTCAATCTCAAATTTCCGTAGCGGTACTCGGCGCGACAGGTTCCGTAGGTCAGCGCTTTATTTCGTTGCTCGATAATCATCCGTGGTTCAAAGTGGTTGCGCTCGCCGCGTCAGACCGTTCCGTCGGGCAAAAATATTCGCAAGCCGCGCGCTGGGTGTTGGATGATCCCATGCCGGCGTACGCGCGCGATATGATTATTGTCCCCGCCAGCGTGGACGCCGTTCAGGCAAAAATCGTCTTTTCGGCGCTGCACACCGAAATCGCCAACGAACTCGAACCGCAGTTTGCGAAAGCGGGCGCGGCGGTTTGCTCGAATGCGTCGTCCTATCGGCGCGGAGAGGATGTACCGCTATTGCTCCCTGAAATCAACGCGGAGCATATTCAACTGGTCAAACATCAGCGCGCAAATAAAGGCTGGAGCGGATGTATCGTCACAAATCCAAACTGCACCAGCACAGGCATTACCATCGCGCTCAAAGCGTTGGACGAAGCCTTTGGCGTGAAGAAAGTTTTCATGGTTTCATTGCAGGCGCTTTCGGGCGCGGGCTACCCCGGCGTGCCGTCGCTCGACATCATAGATAATATTATTCCCAATGTGGGCAATGGCGGCGAAGAGGAAAAAGTGGAATGGGAGCCGCGCAAGATGTTGGGAAAATTCGCGGGGGATAAAATCGAACTCGCGGATATTACGTTCAGCGCGCATACGAACCGCGTGGCGGTGATTGACGGTCATACCGTTTGCGCGAGCGTCGCGTTGGATAAACCCGTCGAGCCTGAAGTTGCAATTCAAGCGCTGCGCGATTACGCGGCAAAACCCTCGGCGCAGAATCTGCCTTCAACTCCGCGCCCCGTGATCGAGGTCAAAGATGAAGCGGATCGCCCGCAGCCCAGACTCGACCGCATGACGGGAAAAGGCATGACGACCGTGGTTGGTCGCGTGCGCCGCGATCCAATCCTCGATTTGAAATTTGTGGCGCTGTCGCATAATACGATTCGCGGCGCGGCGGGCGCGTCTATTTATAACGCCGAGTTATTGGTCAACGAAGGCTTGTTGTAATTTCATTGACATTCGCCGATGCCTCAGGTAGAATACGCGTCGCCTTATAAATAGATGGGCCTGTAGCGCAGTTGGGAGCGCGCCTCAATCGCACTGAGGAGGTCAGGGGTTCGAATCCCCTCAGGTCCACTATATATCGCAAAGGGGCCCATAGCGCAGTTGGGAGCGCGTCTCAATGGCATTGAGAAGGTCGAGGGTTCGAATCCCTCTGGGTCCACAATGTAGCGACAGGCTTAAGCCTGTCCCATGAAAAGTTATGGCAGGAGTAGTAGGTTATCCCGTCAGCGAGTTGGGAGAGCGAGGTGGAAGCCCAGCAATTGCGCCAAACGGGAGCGCGTCAAACCGAACTCGCCTGTTTCTCGCAAGAGGACTTTGCCGATGAAGTTAAGTAGTCGGCGACGGGTCAGCCCGTTATAGCAACAAAGAGCGTTTGAAAGTTGAAAGGTTGAAGGTTAAAACCTGAAGCTTGTAACCTTCAAACGAATTTGGGTGGTACCGCGGAGATTTCCTTCGTCCCTGATTGTGGATGAAGGATTTTTTGTTTTAAACGCGGTTGAAAGTCAAAGGTCTATAAAATAAACTTATGTGACGAGGTAAGAATGGCTACTACGAAAAAGAAAGAAACAAAGAAGAAAGTAACTGCAAAAAAATCAACGGCGAAGGCGATCAAGCCCGCGGCGAAGAAAGTTGCGGTAAAAAAGGTTGTTAAAACAGTCAAGCCTGCAGCAAAAAAAGTCGCGGTAAAAAAGACCGTTAAAGCGGTCAAACCTGCGGTGAAAAAGCCTGTAGCAAAAAAAGTTGCGACTCTAAAAAAAGAACGCAAGCCGCGCGCGATTCAAGTCGCGGCGACAAAGGCAATCGAGCCTGTCAAAAAAATGGCGGTGATGATTCCGCCTTCTCCGCACAGGGAAATTGTCCCCAAGACAGAACCGACCAAATCTATTGTGCCCGTCAAAGAAGAGCCAAAGGCGATTGCGCCAGTAAAGGAAAAAATGGAAGAGAAACCGCAGGGAAAAGATAAGTCTTATAACCCGCAAGCCATGGAGAAAAAATGGCAGCAGAAATGGGAAGCGGATAAGTTATATCGCTCGGTGATTGATCGCAGCAAAAAGAAGCATTACGCGCTGACCATGCTGCCCTACCCCAGCGGCGACCTGCACATCGGTCACTGGTACGCGATGACTCCCTCTGATGCGCGCGCGCGCTATATGCGCATGAAGGGCTACAACGTGTTGTTCCCCATGGGCTTCGACGCGTTCGGTCTGCCTGCGGAGAACGCCGCCATCAGAGACGGCGTACATCCCATGACGCGCACCTTCCAAAACATCGAGCGGATGCGCAAGCAGATGCGCTCGATGGGCGCGATGTTCGATTGGGAACGCGAGGCGGTTTCCGCTTCGCCCGAATATTACAAATGGACGGAATGGTTCTTCATCCAATTGTACAAGCAGGGATTGGCGTACCGCAAAATGTCGGCTGTGGACTGGTGTCCAAAGTGCAATACAACTTTGGCGCGCGAGCAGGTTTGGGGCGACGACCGTCACTGCGAAAGATGCAATACGCCCGTCATTAAAAAGAATTTGAATCAGTGGTTTTTCAAGGCAACCCAATACGCCGACGAGTTGTTAAACTTCGACGATATGGACTGGCCCCAAACGGTGAAGACCCTGCAAACAAATTGGATTGACAGAAGCGAGGGCGCGGAGGTCAAGTTTTCAGTTGACAGTAATCCCCCTTCGGGGACTTCGCAGTTATCAGTAGATGAGTCGTCGGTCACGATTTTCACGACTCGCCCGGATACGCTGTGGGGAGCGACGTTCATGGTCTTCTCGCCGGAACATCCGCTGGTGGATACGATTACAACGGACGAGTATAAATCTGCGGTCGAGGAATATAAAGCGCAAGCGGCGCGGCAGTCGGAGATTCAGCGCGGCGCGGTAGATAAAGAAAAGACGGGCGTATTTACCGGCGCGTACGCGATCAATCCTGTAAATCAAAAACGCATCCCGATTTGGATCGCGGATTATGTGATGATGAGTTACGGCACAGGCGCGATTATGGCTGTCCCCGCGCATGACGAGCGCGATTTTGCGTTTGCGAAAAAATACGACCTGCCCATCATTGAAGTGATTCGACCTGAAGGTCAGAGCGAAGAAGGCGCATTAGAGTCCGCGTATGTTGGCGCGGGCGTGATGGTCAACTCAGATCAATTCGACGGGACGAAGGTAAATACTGAAAAGGGAAGAAAGAATCCCAGCATCGCGGCGGTGATTGACTGGCTGCAAGGTCAGGGCGTCGGCAAGGAAG
>JAQTWR010000004.1 GCA_028689195.1 Anaerolineales bacterium
TTGAATACGCAAAAAAAACAGGATTGACCGTCGCGGCGCGCGGCGCGGGACGCAGCTACAACGACGCGGCGCTCAACGGCGGAGGAATCATCCTTGATATGCGCGGCATGAACGCCATCACGCGCTGGGATAAATCCGCTGGGAAAATCACCGCGCAGCCCGGCGTCACGCTGGAGCAACTCTGGCAAAAAGTAGAACCCGACGGCTGGTGGCCCCCCGTCGTTTCTGGCACCATGAAAACGACTTTGGGCGGATGTTTAAGCGCGAACATTCACGGCAAAAATAATTTCAAGATGGGAACTTTCGGCGAACACGTTGTCGAGTTTGACGTCATCCTCCCCACCGGCGCGGAACTGACTTGCGCCCCAAATAAAAACGCCGACCTGTTTTATTCCATCATCAGCGGGCTGGGAATGCTTGGCGTTATCACATCTGTGACGCTGAAAATGAAGCGCGTTCATTCGGGTCTGATCAGCGTAGACGCGCTGCCCGTCCGAAATTTGCGCGAGCATCTCGCCGCGCTGCAAGACGGCGCGCCCAACGCCGATTACATCGTCGGCTGGCTGGATTCCATGGCGGGCGGAAGTTCCCTCGGTCGCGGGCAGATCCACGCCGCGCATTATCTCCACGAGGGCGACGACCCAAATCCGCGCGAGACGATGAAGATCGAAAATCAGATTCTGCCGCCGTATATCTTCGGCGTATTTCCAAAATCCATTTTGCATTACTTTATGACCCCGTTTGCAAACAATCTCGGCTGGTCAATGGTCAACTTTGCAAAATACATGGCTTCGCTGCGCGAACACACCTTCCGCCAATCTCACGCGGCGTTTCACTTTCTGTTGGATTATGTCCCCGGCTGGGAACTTTCCTACGGCAAAGGCGGACTGATCCAGCATCAATCTTTCCTACCCAAAGAAAGCGCGGAAGCGGCGTGGACGGAGATGATTCGTCTCTCTCTCAAAAATGGATTACCCTCGTATCTTGGCGTCACCAAACGTCACCGCCCCGATAAATTTCTGCTCACCCACGCCGTTGACGGATTCTCGCTGGCGTTGGATTTCAAAGTGACCAACAACACTCGCGCGCGATTAAACGCCATGCTGCAAGAGTTCGACAAGATCGTGGTGCAAGCTGGCGGCAGATTCTATTTTGCCAAGAACAGCGAAACGACCTTTGAAACCGCGCAGGCGTTTTACGGCAAAGAGACTGTCGAGAAATTTAGAAAATTAAAAAAACGCTGCGACCCGCATGGGTTGTTGGAATCGGATTTATATAGAAGAATTTTTGGATAACCACGTAGGGGCGCAATATATTGCGTCCCTACAGATTTTATGGGTATGAATATTGAAATCATTGATCTCGGTTTAATCGAATACGAATCCGCATGGAAATTGCAGGACGAATACGCGGCGGAAATCGCAGAGGGGAAACGCGCGCCGACGTTGTTATTGCTCGAACATCCCCACGTTTATACATTTGGAAGAAAAGGCAACGCCGAAAATTTGCTGTGGAATGAAGAACAACTGAAGCAAAGAAATATTTCCGCGCATTGGGTGGATCGCGGCGGCGACGTGACGTATCACGGTCCCGGGCAGTTGGTGGGGTATCCGTTGTTATCGCTGGGCGGGCTGCAAAGTCAGGAGACTTTGCACTCCATAAACCGCGATTATGTCGGCTACATTCGCAATCTTGAAAAAGCGATCATCATCACCCTCGCGCGCTTTGGGGTTGTCGGCGGGCAAGTCAAGGGAAAGACGGGCGTGTGGATTCAAGCAAACGTTCATTCGCGTTGTCCGCGCTGCAAACCTGAAGACAGGGAAAAGCCCGCGAAGATCGCCGCCATTGGCGTTAAGGTTGACGCGCGCGGAGTCACCCGTCACGGCTTCGCGTTGAACGTAAATCCCGACATGGAATACTTTGAAGGCATCATCCCCTGCGGTTTGACCGAACCCGTTGTCTCGTTGGCTGATTTGCTCGACCCTATCCCCGATATGCAGCGCGTGAAAGAAGAAGTAAAAAAATCTTTTCTCGAAGTCTTTCAAATTCTGAATTCATAAATCTGAATTCAGAATTTTTTACCTTGCCCCTCTTCTGCCAAATTGTTTCTCCAATATATCCACCGACAAATGAATCATCGTCGGTCTGCCGTGCGGACAAGTTCGCGGCGACTGGCAGTTTTCGAGGTCATTGATTAGCGCGCGCTGCTCTTCATTCGTGAGCGTTTGCCCGCCTTTGACAGCGAGACGTTTGCAGACGCGCGCGGCAAGTTTCGCTTCGACTTCGCTCTGCAGCGGAGTTTCGTCCTCTTCAAAATCTTCCACCAGCGCGCGCAGCGCGGACGCGGGATCGCCGCCCGCGAATAAAACGGGCATCGCGCGGACTTGAAACGTATTCGCGCCGAACTCTTCCACTTCAAAGCCGAATTGATTCAAAAACGGAAGTTGCGGCGTTAACGCCTTTGCCGATTGCGGCGGCAGCGTCACCACTTCGGGCGCGAGCAAAGATTGAGATGGGATATTCTTCGTTCCGCGCTGCGCCATTAATTTCTCAAACAACACGCGCTCATGCGCCGCATGTTGATCTATGAGATACAAACCATCAGGACCTTCCGCCACGAGGTACGTCGAGCCGATTTGACCGATGAGGCGGAGAAGCGGAACGCCGCCAAAGGAAGGGTTGGTAGTTGGCGGCTGCTGGTTTTCAGTTGGCGGTTCTTCTCTGTCAACTGATAACTGTCCACTGTCAACTGAATCATGCGCAATAGACCAATCAATCCCCACTTCCCTTCTTTCCGTTGGCGCGGAACGATTTCCCCACAACTGCGGAGAAACCGAAGCGACAGGCGTATAAGCCAATAACGCTTTACGCGCTGAACGCTGCACAAAACTAAAAATTTTATCTTGACTTTTGAAGCGCACTTCCGCTTTGGTGGGATGTACATTCACGTCCACGTCTTCGGGCGCGATTTCTAAAAACAGCGCGGTCAGCGGATAACGTCCCACCATCAACAACGTATGATAGGCTTGCAGCAGCGCGGCGGTTAAAGAAAATTCCTGCACCCAACGACCGTTAACAAAAAATGTAATCTCTTTGCGGTTCGAGCGCGTCAACGACGTGGGGCTGATAAAGCCCGTGAGCGAAATTCCATCTTCCTGCGCCATCACTTCGAGCATTTGCTTGGCGACGTCCACGCCGTATAACGCGGCGAGGATCGCGCGGCGGTCGCCGTCGCCGGCGGTTTGCAGCGTAACCTGGTTTCCGTCCGTCACTTTGAAGCGCACATTGGGGTACGCCAGCGCATAGCGCGTGACGAGAGAATCGATTGCGCGGCGCTCGGTCATATCCGTTTTCAAAAACTTCAAGCGCGCAGGCACGTTGTAAAATAAATTTTCCACGCGCAAAACCGTGCCGACGGGCGCGCCGACTTTTTCCACTTTGCCCGAAATGCCGCCTTCAACTTTTAAGCGCGCGCCCTCTTTGGCGGATTCAACCCGCGAGGTGATGGTCATTTGCGAAACGGAACCTATCGAAGCGAGAGCTTCGCCGCGGAATCCCAGCGTGGCGATGAGAAACAAATCGGCGGCTTGACTCAACTTGGAGGTGGCGTGTCGCGCGGCGGCGAGTTCCAATTCGTTTGCGGGAATCCCGCAGCCGTCGTCGGCGATTTCGACGAGAGTCCGCCCCGCGTCTGCAATTGAAATGGAAATATTTTTCGCGCCCGCGTCCAAAGAATTTTCGGTCAGCTCTTTGACCACAGAAGCGGGACGCTCCACAACTTCGCCCGCCGCAATTTGCGAAGAAACATCGGAAGATAAAAGTCGAATAGGCATTGGCAGATTATAATCGCGCTATGCGATTTACAACCGTTTTCTTCGACCTCGACGACACGTTATATCCGCCTGAAACAAATTTATGGCAAGCGATTAAAGATCGCATGAACGATTACATGCGCGAGCGGCTGCAAATTCCCGAAGCGGATATTCAACATTTGCGCGAAAAATATTATTTGCAATACGGAACCACCACGCGCGGATTGCAAAAACACCACAACATAGATACTGAGGATTTCCTCGCTTATGTGCATGACATACCGCTTCAAAATTATCTTGTCCCAAATTTGACTCAACGCGCGGTCATCGCGTCTTTGCCGACCCGCAATTTTGTGTTTACAAACGCCGATACTTCCCACGCCCGAAGAACGCTGACCGCGCTCAAACTCGACGATCTTTTTCCCAACATCGTGGACGTGAACGCCGTCACTCCGTACTGCAAGCCCATGCGCGAATCGTTCGAGATCGCCATGAGAATCGCGGGCGAAGACAATCCCTCGCGCTGCGTGATGATTGACGATCTTGCGCGCACCACCCGCGCCGCGCATGAAGCGGGAATGTTCAGCGTTCTATATCACGACCAGTGGAAAGTCGGCGACGCGGACGCGCATTTCACAGACTGGAACGATCTGGCAAATATTTTGGAAAACGGCTAAACACGGCAAGTTTCCCGCAAACAAAAAGCGACCTTGAGTCCAAGCTCAAGGTCGCTTCCATATTACTGATTACTCTTCACTGTTCACTGATTTACTTCCCGCGTCCCATCGCGTCCATCACCGCAACGGAAGCGATTTGCACAATCGTATTGACTTCGTCGCCCGTTTGCAAGACATGCACAGGCGCGCCAACGCCCAACAAAATGGGACCAATCGCTTTGGCGTTGCCGAGTCTTGCGAGCAATTTGTACGCGATGTTCGCCGATTCAAGCGACGGGAAGACCAACACATTGGCGTCCTTCACCGCGCTAAACGGATAGCGCTTTTCCGCGATCTCCGGCACGACGGCTGTATCGGCTTGCATTTCGCCGTCCACGCGCAGGTCGGGTCGGCGCGCCTTGATCAACTCGACGGCTTTGCGAACCTTATTTGAAAGCGGGTGCGGCGTGGAGCCAAAATTCGAGAACGAGAGGAACGCGACGTGCGGGTCAATTTCCAGTTTCTTGGCGTAATCTGCGGCGAGGGCGGCAATATCCGCGAGATCTTCGGCGCTGGGGTCAATATTGACCGTGGCGTCGGTAAAGAGGAAAACCTTCTCGTCGAAAATCATAATGTATACGCCCGCCGCGCGCGCCACACCGGGCGCCGTGCCGTGAACCTGCAGCGCGGGACGAATCACTTCGGGGTAATCATAAGTGAGACCAGAAATGAAAGCGTCCGCGTCGCCCATCTTCACCATCAACGAGCCGAGAATATTGGGGTCGCGCACCTTCTTGACCGCGTCGCTCATCATCATGCCTTTGCGTTGGCGCAATTCATAGAACGACTTGGCGTAAGCGTCAATCTTGTCGAATTTATCGGGGTCGATGATCTCGGGCTTGTAATCAATACTCAAGCTGTCGATCTGCCCTTTGATAATATCCTTGCGTCCAATCAAAACGGGAGTGGCAATACCTTCCTCCTGGATTTGATACGCGGCGCGGATAATCTTCTGCTCTTCGCCTTCCGCAAACGCGACGCGCTTCGTCCCGCCTGAAGAACGCGCCTTGTTCTGGAAGAAGTAGCGAATGCGCTCGCCCTTACCCTGACGGAACGCCAGTTGTTCGCGGTATTCGTCAATGTCAATTTTCTTGCGCGCAACGCCTGTCTTCATCGCCATCTCTGCGACGGCGGGCGCTTCCCACAACAACACGCGCGGATCCAACGGCGTGGGGATGATGTACTCGCGTCCGAATTTAATCGCCTCGCCGCCATAAGCGCGGATAACCGAATCGGGAACATCCTCTTTTGCGAGCGCGGCTAAAGCCTTCGACGCCGCGAACTTCATCTCTTCGTTGATTTGCTTCGCGCGCACATCCAACGCGCCGCGGAAGATGAACGGGAAGCCCAACACGTTATTGACTTGATTTGCATAATCAGAGCGTCCCGTCGCAATGATGACGTCTTTGCGCGCTTCCTTCGCCAATTCGGGTCTAATCTCCGGGTCGGGATTCGCCATCGCGAAGATGATCGGGTCTTGCGCCATCACCTTCACCATTTCGGGAGTCATCACATTCGCCACCGATAAGCCGTAGAACACATCCGCGCCGCGCAGCGCATCGGTCAAAGTGCGCGCGTCGGTATCTACAACGAAGCGCTCTTTATATTTATTCATGCCTTCTTTGCGACCTTTGTACACAACGCCCTTGCTGTCGCATAGCATGATGTTCTCGCGCTTCACGCCCCATCTGATTGCCAGTTCGGCGCACGAGATCGCCGAAGCGCCCGCGCCCGAAACGACAATGCGAATATCCTCGTGCTTCTTGCCGATAATTTCCAGCGCATTCGCCAGCGCCGCCGAAGAAATAATCGCCGTGCCGTGCTGGTCGTCGTGGAAGACGGGAATATCCAACATCCCTTTCAGCGTCTCTTCGATGTAAAAACATTCGGGGGCTTTGATGTCTTCGAGGTTGATGCCGCCAAACGTGGGCGAGATCGCCGCGACGACTTTGATGATTTCATCGGGGTCGTGCGAATTTACTTCGATGTCGAAAACGTCAATATCCGCAAACTTCTTGAACAACACCCCTTTGCCTTCCATGACGGGTTTGCTCGCCAATGCGCCGCGATCTCCCAGACCTAAAATGGCGGTGCCGTTTGAAATAACCGCCACCAAATTTCCCTTGGAAGTGTACTCGTAAGCATCCTCGGGATTCTTTTCAATATCCAACACAGGCTCCGCCACGCCGGGGGAATACGCCAAACTTAAATCCCGCTGCGTATCCATTGGCTTGGTCGGCACAACAGCGATCTTGCCTGGCTTTCCTTTTAAACGATGATATTCGAGTGCGTCTTCACGCGTTATCTTAGCCATATTACCTCCGTTGAAAGTTAGAAACTATCCAAATTATTGCACAAAGTCTTAAAAAACGCATAGTTCCATTTGTCACCATTCTTACAAATATAACTACCCCGTCAAAGAAAAAAAGTTCTCCAAAACATGAACGCGGCAAAAATCGCGTTAACAAATCATAAAATTCATGTATAATTCAGGCAGTTCGCAAGGACTGAAAATAAAAATTCCGCCGTTCTCGGCAGCGCTCAAAATTGACTGGAATTCGCGCACGCTTTTCTCTCCCGCCAAGATATTTGGGAGTTATTTTGTGAAGTTTAAAAAAAAGAAGATGGGCTTCACGCCACTTAATGTGCCGAACGTGACTTTTTACCCCGTCACTTAATTTGACAACTCTCCCGCGCCTTACTCGTACCGCGAGATTGATCAGACAACCCAGATATTTTCCTACAGCCGAGAACCGATTCGTCGGAGTTCTTGGCTGTGCGCGTTTAATCGGCAAGAAGCGCGCCGCGCAATTATGAAAAAGATAACCGCCATCGTCGTTCAAAAGAAGAATCCCAATCGGGTAAATCTTTATCTCGACGGGGAATTCGCCTTCGGGTTGGCGCGCATCACAGCCGCATGGTTAAAAAACGGCGAGGAACTCAGCGACGAAAGAATCGCCCAATTATTGAACGAAGATACGCGCGAATGGGCATATCAACAAGCCCTGCTCTTCCTAAGTTACCGCGCGCGCTCCGAAAAAGAAATACGGCAAAACCTGCTCAAGCACGAGGTCTCCGAAGAAATAGCAGAAGAGACGCTCGCAAGACTTCGCAAGGCGGGGCTTGCCAATGACAATAAATTTGCACAAGCGTGGGTCGAAAATCGCAATCTATTCCGCCCGCGCAGTAAACGAGCCTTGACGGTCGAACTCCGTCAAAAAGGACTCGACGACGAAGCAATAAACGCTTCTCTATCTAACGTTGATGAAGAAGCCCTCGCTTATGCGGCGGCGCAAAAACGCGCAGCCCGATTCAAAGACCTCGAATGGGTCGAGTTTCGTAAAAAAATAAGCGAGTTCCTTGCCCGTCGCGGATTTTCATATTCCGTTATCGCGCCAACCGTTTCCAAAATTTGGAGCGAGACGCGCGCGGATGCACTACCTTACGAAGACGAGGATACACCATGACTCTGATCCCTCTATTAATCATTTCCTTCTTAACGCTCATCATCGGCGCGGCGGCTGGATATTTTTTCCATCGCTATCAAGCCGAGATTGCCGCAAAAGCTAAGCAAGATAAAGCCGATGATATTTTGAAAGCCGCCAACACTCAGGCGCGGATGATCGAAAGCGGCGCGCGCGACAACGCCACCAAAATCGTCCAAGCCGCCGAAGCGGAAATGAAAGTGCGCCGCGTGGAACTCAACCGCGAAATGGAGCGGCTCGACAAGCGCCGCGGCGAACTCGACTCGCGTTTCGACAAAATCGAGCAGCGCGAACAAACGCTGAACAAACGCCAGTCGCAGGTGGATAAACGCGCCAACGACATTGATAAGTTATACGAAGACCAATTCAAAAAACTCGAATTCATCGCGCAGATGACCGCAGACGACGCGCGCAAAGACCTCTTCGCCGCCGTAGAAAAAGAAGCGCGCGGCGACATGGCGCGCATCATCCGCCAGATTGAAGCCGAAGCGCGCGAAGCGGGAGAAAAACGCGCGCGCGTCCTCATCGCAGACGCGATCCAGCGCGTGGCTTCGGAGCATGTGGCGGAAGTCACCCGCGCCGTGGTCATGCTCCCCAGCGAAGAAATGAAGGGACGCATCGTCGGACGCAACGGGCGCAACATCAAAGCCTTCGAGCAAGCCGCGGGCGTGGATGTGATTGTGGACGATACGCCCGACTCCGTCACCGTCTCGTGCTTCGACTCTGTGCGGCGCGAAATTGGTCGGCGCGCGCTGGCGAAGTTGATTTTGGACGGACGCATTCACCCCGCGCACATCGAAAAAATCATCGAGGACGAAACCAAAGCCGTCGAGAAGATCATCAACGAAGCGGGCGAGCAAGCCGCGTACGAAGCCAACATCACGGGCTTGCATAGCGAAGTCTTGCGCATGATGGGACGCTTGAAGTTCCGCACCTCGTATGGGCAAAATCAACTTTCACATGCGGTGGAAGTTTCCAAACTTGCGGGCATTCTCGCGGCGGAACTTGGCGCGAACATCGAGCTCGCCAAACAAAGCGGTTTCCTGCACGATATTGGCAAAGCCATGGATCACAATCAGGATGGAACGCACGCGGGACTCGGCGCGGAGTTTTGTAAACGCTACGGAGTTCATCCCGTCGTCATTAACGCGATTGCGTCGCATCACCACGAAATTGACCAAGAGACGGTCGAAGCCGTTATCGCCGAATCTGCCGACGCGATTTCAGGCGCGCGCCCCGGCGCCCGCCGCGAGGATTTGGAAGCGTACATCAAGCGCATCCGCTCGCTGGAAGAGATGGCAATCTCCTTTGAAGGCGTGCAGCAAGCCTTCGCCATTCAAGCGGGACGCGAAGTGCGTATCCTCGTCAAGCCCGAATCGATTGACGATCTCGCCTCCGCGAGATTGGCGCGCGACGTCGCGAAAAAGATCGAAGAGACCATGCAGTACCCGGGTCAAATCCGCGTGACGGTTATCCGCGAGACGCGCACGACTGAGTACGCCAAATAAGAATAAGCGGTCAGCCAGCAAAAAGGCGGTTCAATGCGAACCGTCTTTTTGTTAACGGGCAAGAAGTTTATGAACTCGCCTTACGCACTTTGAACACGTCACCCTGAGCGGAGCGAAGGGTCTCAGAGATAATCGTAGAGGTTCTCACCTGCCCTAGCGGGCGGCGCTAGGGTCGCTTCGCTCAGAACGACACTGCGTAAGGCGAGTTATTAAGAAATGGAATCGTTTTCCCCGCTTATATCTTATAATCGGGAACAAGCACAACGCACAACATCTTTCAAGAAGATTGCGAGAATCTAAAATGCTTCAGGTAAAAAACTTAACCAAAATCTATGACGGGGGAGTCAAAGCGCTGGATAACGTTTCCTTTGAAGTCCCCAAGGGACAGTTCCTTGCCGTAATTGGCTTGAGCGGCTCGGGCAAATCCACATTGCTGCGCTGCATCAATCGTTTGATAGACCCAACCGAAGGTCAGATTCTATGGGACGGCGAAGACATCACTGCCGCGTCTCCCGAAGAAATGCGCCGCATCCGACGCAAGATCGGCATGGTTTTCCAACACTTCAATTTGGTGCATCGCTCGAAGGTCATCACCAACGTATTGGCGGGGCGGCTTGGCTACATCAACCCCGCGTGGAGTTTGCTCAACCGCTTCCCCAAAGAGGATATAGAAAAAGCGATCAAACAACTGGAGCGCGTGGGTATCGCGGATAAAGCCGATCAACGCGCGGATGAACTCAGCGGCGGACAGCAGCAACGCGTGGGTATCGCGCGCGCGCTAATGCAAGACCCGAATATGATCCTCGCCGACGAACCGGTCGCCAGCCTCGACCCCGTCCTCGCGCACAGCATTATGAAACACCTCGAAGAGATCAACAAAACCGACGGCGTGACCGTGTTGTGCAGCCTGCATTTTCTCGACCTCGTCCATCGCTATGCAGACCGCGTCATCGCGCTCAATCAGGGACAGTTGGTTTTTGAAGGACGTCCCGGGGATATTGACGACAAGAAATTCAAAGATATTTACGGGCGCGACGCCGAGCGGGTAGGTTAGCCATGAAGAATAAGAAATCATCCCCCTGGAAATCCCTCCAAGTTGGCTTTGCCGTACTCCTGGGATTGTTCGTTTACGCGTATGGGTTCGACGTCACAAGAGTCAATCTCGACGAGTTGCGCAGCGAAAAGCGGCAGGAGAGTCTCACCCGCGTCACCCGCACCCTCGCGCAGCCCGATATCATCACCTACGACCAGAAAGAAGCGATAGTCAACTCGCCCCTCTATGTTCCCTGTCCGGCGGATGGGACTATAAACATTCCCGCAGCGAATACTTCCGCCGAATATTTGCTGATAACGCCCGCGTGTGCGAACCCCGGCGAAACGGTTCAAGTGGAAGGGTTTAACTTTCCGCCCAATATTACGGGACCCATCCGCTTCATACCCGGAAGCGACCCGCTAAATATCGTGGCGCTTGGGCGCGAAACCATCAAGACCGATGGCGACGGACATTTCACGACTTCATTCGTTCTACCCAACAGAATCAGCGACGCGCCGCAATATATCCGCGTGAATATCAGCGAAAACGTGGGCGCGCCGCGCTTTACAAAAAACGCAAAAGACACCTGGGACAAAATCATCGAAACGGTATTCATGGCGCTGTTGGCGACGACCGCCGGCACCATTCTGGCTTTCCCAATCAGTTTCATCGCCGCGCGCAATTTGATGAAACCCGTCCGCAGCCCGCTGACGGGTATTTCCCTGTCTGTGTTGGGTCTGCCCGTCGGCATGGGATTGGGCTACTACATTGTCAACCAGATTGGCGCGCTTGCCATTCCGCTTTCGAAAAACATACTCGTCAATCTGATTAGCGTTGTCGCGCTCCCATTTGTTTTCTGGTTCGCCGTTCGATGGGCGCTGCCGCAGGAAGAGATAAAAATCCCCGCGCGCTCTCTGCGTTTGGCGCGTCTCTTTGTCCTGTTCGTCGCGATCCTCGTCGCGTTTTTTGGATTATTCCAATTATCGGGGCTAGCCACCAATATCAGCCTGAGCATTGAAAAGGCGCTCGGCGCGTTTGGCTTCCTCGCCTCATCTCTGTTTCAAGTCAGCGATATCCTGCGTATCACCACGCCCGCCTTGGGCGCGCTCGCGGCAGGCGGCGCGCTCTCCAGTTTCCTCGGGCGCATAGGTCAACGCGCCGCCGAGAAGAGTCCAACAGGCAGGGTAAAAACCCTCAACTTTATTCTGGCTCCCATTGCGGGCGCTACCATCTTCGGCTTGCTTGGCGCGCTGGTGGAATGGTTGTATCAGATCGGACGTTTTGAATATACGTTCTGGGCGCCGGTCATCATCGGCGCGGGGCTTGGATTGGCGCTTGCGGCGCTCACAAAACCCAAAGACACCCTGCCGACGGGCATGGTAGTTTACAGCATCACCCGCACCATTCTCAACGCCCTGCGTTCGGTGGAAGCGCTTGTGATGGCGATTGTCTTCGTCATTGCCGTTGGCATCGGTCCCTTTGCGGGGATGATGGCGCTCGGCTTGCACACCATCGTCAGTCTGGCGAAGTTGTACTCGGAACAAGTCGAAAGCATCATGGCGGGTCCGCTGGAAGCCATCACCGCCACAGGCGCAAATCGCCTGCAAACCATTATTTACGCCGTCATCCCGCAGGTCGTTCCGCCGTATATTTCCTACACCATGTACCGCTGGGATATTAATGTGCGTATGTCCACCATCATCGGTTTTGTGGGCGGCGGCGGAATCGGCTTCCTGCTTCAACAAAACATCAACCTGTTGAACTACCGACAGGCTTCGACGCAAATGCTCGCCATCGCGGTCGTCGTCGCCAGCATGGATTATCTCAGTTCCGCCATGCGCGAAAAAGTCGTGTAAATCCGAAAGTTGCGAATCAAAAAAGTCTTTGAAGACAAATTCATCTTCAAAGACTTTTTTGATTCGACGCGGGTATAATCCCGCAAATGACCTTCCTGACTTTAGATAAAACTCCGCAAATTTATTACGAACTCATAGACGGGGACGCGAACAAGCCCCGCCTTGTTTTTTTGCATGAAGGGCTGGGATGCGCCGCCATGTGGAAGGATTTTCCGCGCAGGTTGTGCGAAGCGACGGGGCTTCGCGGTCTTGTATATGACCGCATTGGATATGGAAAATCATCCGCGCTTGTTTCTGCGCGGACGATTCACTACATGCACGAGTACGCGCTGACCGAATTGCCGCAAGTAATCGCGCAGGTAATTCCCGACAGCGATTATTTTCTCGTCGGGCATTCGGACGGCGGCAGTATTGCGCTCATCCACGCGGCAGAGAAGCCCGCGCGCCTGCGCGGGATCATTACTGAGGCGGCGCATGTTTTCGTCGAACAGGAAACCATCGCGGGAATCCAAGTCGCGGCGGAATCTTATCAGGCAGGAAAATTACGGGGGCTATCCAAATATCACGGCGAGAAAACGGACGTCATCTTCAAGGCGTGGTCGGAGACCTGGTTGACGGATTGGTTCGGGCATTGGAATATCGAGTACCTGCTGCCGTCCATCGAATGTCCCGTGTTGGCGATGCAAGGCATGGACGATCAATACGGAACGGTCGCGCAAGTGGAAGCGATCGCGTCAAAGGCGTTGAACGCGCAAAAAGCGTTGATTGAAAACTGCGGTCATTCCCCGCATCAGGAACGCGCCGACGTCGTTTTGCAATTGATGAAAGATTTTTTGGCAAGCGACCATCGTCGCTAAGTATCGGGCTTTATCGGGAACAAAGTGGGGGGCGCTGACGCGAAGCGCGCTGAAAACGCAGATTTTTTTATCAGCGAAAATCAGCGTTTTTCTGCGTTCAAATTATTTTTTTATTGCCAATAAACTCCGTTAGGCGGGAGAAATATCCACTTAAAAAAACTCAAATAAGATAGAATAAGTCCGTAATAGGGGAGTATAAAAATCACAAAGGAGAAAATATGAAAAAGAATTTATTTCTTTCAGGCTTAATGATAACCGCCTCCCTGATGCTGGGAGCATGTGGATTTCGAGTAGAAGCCCCACACCCCACGCCCGCCCCCGCGCACTGGACTTATGAAGGCGAAGAAGGTCCCGCGCATTGGGGCGAGATAGACCCCGCCTACGCGACTTGCGGCGCGGGTAAGAGCCAATCGCCGATTGATATTTCCGCGCCCGCCGAAAAAGATATTCAAAATATCGCCTTCCACTATCAGCCAAGCGAAGTCAATATCTTGAACAACGGGCATACGGTTCAAGTCAACTACGACTCTGGCAGTTATATCGAATTGGACGGCATCCGCTATGATGTGGCGCAATTCCATTACCACGCGCCCAGCGAACATGCCGTTGACGGAAAATTATTCGCCGCCGAGTTGCACATCGTCCACAAAAGCGCGGATGGAAAATTAGCGGTTGTCGGTTTGCTGCTGCAAGAAGGCGCGGAGAACGCGGCGTTTGCTCCGTTCATCAACAACCTGCCCGCCCAAAAAGCGGATGTAACAGACGCGGGCGCGAAAATCAACGCAGCCGATTTATTGCCCGCTACGCAAACCACCTTCCGCTATACCGGCTCGCTCACCACGCCGCCCTGTTCAGAAGGCGTGAGTTGGCTGGTAATGACCGCCCCCGTTGAACTTTCTGCCGCGCAATTGGGCGCGCTCGAAATTTTGTTTGAAGGCAATAATCGTCCTGTGCAGGCGCTGAATGGTCGTCAGTTAGTTGAAGATAGCACGCCGTAATCCTTTCGGGTAATTTTGATATTAACTGACAGTCACATTTAGCGCGACTGTCAGTTTTTGTAATGGAATAATCAAAGGTAAAATAAAGTCTTGAAATACAGACTTTACAAGGCAGGTCAATGGAAATTTCCGAACGAAGACAACGCTGGCGCTCTCTCAATATTCTTACGCCAAAAAAACTCGCGCTCGCGCATCGCATTCTGGATGAAATCCGCGCGGGCAGCGACGTGATGCGCGCGCTGAGAAGTTATCCGCTTGAAGACGGCGCGGGCTATCTCACCAAAGCCGCGCTCGTCGCCGCGTATCATCAAATGGTGGAGGCGGGAACAATCGCGGCGGATCAATCCCTGCTTGAAAGTATCCGCATGAAACCCATGCGCACGCTTTCGGGCGTGACCACCGTCACGGTGTTGACCAAACCGTATCCCTGCCCGGGAAAGTGCATCTTCTGCCCCACCGATGTGCGGATGCCCAAGAGTTACCTGCCCGACGAACCCGGCGCGATGCGCGCGCTCGAACACGAGTTTGATCCGTACGAGCAGGTCGCTGCGCGGATTCGCGCGCTCGAAAATCTCGGTCATCCCACCGATAAGATCGAACTGCTCATTCTCGGCGGCACATGGTCTTCGTATAAACGCGATTATCAAGAATGGTTCGTCAAGCGCTGCTTCGACGCGATGAATGCCCTCACCCCAACCCCTCTCCCAGAAGGAGAGGGGCAAACGCTCGCGCAAGCGCAGGCTTTCAACGAAACCGCGGCGCATCGCAACGTGGGGCTGGTCATCGAAACGCGCCCCGATGAAATCAATCCCGATGAAATTAAATGGCTGCGTCATCTTGGCGTGACCAAAGCTCAGATGGGCGCGCAAAGTTTCGACGACCATATTTTGGAAATCAACAAACGCGGACATGACGCGGAAGCCACGCGCAAAGCCACCGCCTTGCTGCGCGCCGCAGGTTTCAAAATTGTCCTACACTGGATGCCGAATTTATTAGGCGCGACTCCAGAATCAGACCGCGAAGATTTTGCAAAACTGTGGAAAGACCTCTGCCCCGACGAGATAAAAATTTACCCAAATCAATTGCTCGTCAACGCCGAGTTATACGAATACTGGCAGCGCGGAGAATTTCATCCGTACACGACTGACGATCTGGTGAAATTGATCGCCGATATTAAGCCGACCATTCCGCGCTACTGCCGCGTCAATCGCGTCATCCGCGACATACCGGGCAACAACGTGGTGGAAGGAAATACGCGCACGAGTCTGCGTCAGGATATTCAAGCGGAGATGAAACGGCGCGGCGCGCATTGTCAATGTATCCGCTGCCGCGAAGTGCGCGGCAAATCCGTTGACTCTGCCGAACTGCGCCTCGACGATTTGGTTTACGACACGGGCGCGGCGGAAGAACATTTCATCTCGTTCGTCACGGCAGACGACAAACTCGCGGGCTTTTTGCGATTGTCGCTGCCTCAAAAAAATTCCCCGCAAACGGGCATGGCTGATTTGGATCGCGCCGCGCTCGTCCGCGAAGTGCATGTCTACGGTCAATCGCTCGCCGTCGGCGCGGAACAAAGCGGAGCGGCGCAGCATTTGGGACTCGGCACGCGGCTGCTCGAAGAAGCGGAAAGAATCGCGCGCGAAAACGGATTTCAAAAAATCGCGGTCATCGCCGCCGTTGGAACGCGTCATTACTATTTAGATCGCGGCTTTGAACGCGGCGAATATTATCTGGCGAAAAAACTTTCCGATTAGAGCTCGTCGGTGATGCGGACTTTCTCGATGAGCAAAATGCTCGCGGTGGTCAACAGCAAAAGCAGCGTCGCCATCGCCATCGCCTGCCCGTAATTGAGTCCGCCGGGCTGGGAAAGAAACCGCTGAATAGCGATTGGAATGGTGGGATATTCGGGGCGCGTGAGCAGCAGCGTCGCGCCAAATTCGCCGAGCGAGACGGTGAAGGCAAACGTTGCGGCGCTGAGCGTGGCGCGGGAGAGAATCGGAAAATCCACAGTCTGCCAAACGCGGAAAGGCGACGCGCCCAACATGGACGCGGATTCGCGCAAACGATTTGGAATGGTCGCCAGCGCGGGCTGCAATGCGCGAATCACAAACGGCAGCGCGATGAGCGTATGCGCGATGGGGACGAAAATCGGCGAAGCCAGCGCGCGCCCAAACGTGATGATGAATCCCAGACCCAGCATCACCGCCGACGCGCCGAGCGGAAGCATAATCAGCGGGTCGAGAATTCTTTCGAGGCGCGTCGGTTTTGCGAGCGCGTACGCGGCGGGGTATCCCAACGCAAGCGAGAGAATCACGGTGAGCGAAGCGTATCCCAGCGAGTTGGCGGCGGCTTGAATCGGCGGGACATAAAACAACGATCCGCGCCGATTGATAAAAAGTTCTTTGTAATAGTCGGTCGTGAATCCGTATTGAACTTCGGCGCGCTGACCGCGATCCGCTTCGAGGCGGGTTAAGGAACGGATGGGGAGGGAAATCAAGGGGAGCAGAAAAAAAGTAAACAGCAGGCAATAAACGGCAAACACAAAAATCCGCTCGCGGAGGGTTTTTGGTTTGCGCGCAATCGAAAATCGCGGGGCGGTTTGCGTCGCGGCGCGATTAATTGCGCGCGAGTAAATAATCGAAAAGATGATCGTAAAAAATAATTGAATGACCGAAAGCAGCGCGGCGAGCGGTAAATTGGGAAGTTTGAGAACGCGCAGATAAATTTCCACTTCAAGCGTGGAGAATTGCGAACCGCCGAGCAAAAGAATCACGCCAAAACTGGTGAAGTCGAACATGAAGACAAGCAAAGCGGCGGCAAACAACGAGGGACGCAAAATTGGAAGAAGAACGTCTTTCCAAACGCGGAACGTATCTGCGCCAAGCGAACGCGCCGCGCTTTCGAGTTTCGGGTCGAGCCGCGAGATGGCGTTTCCAACGATGCGAATTACGATTGTCGTGTTGTAGAAAACGTGGGCGGTAAGAATAAGGATGAAGGATGAAGGGTGAAGGAGGAAAGAGAAATTAGGAATTACAGGAGAAAGAGTCCGCTTGGGCTGGAAAGCGAATTGAAAGCGGCGGCGACTACGACGGTGGGCAGCATAAAGGGAACGGCGGTCAGCGCGCGCAGAAGCGATTTGCCGCGAAAATCAAAACGGGAAAAAAGAACGGCGGAGGGAATCCCTAAAATGAAAGTCAGTATCGTAGAGAGAATCGCCTGATAAAAAGTAAATCCCGCGACGGGGAGAATGATTTCAAAATTTTTCCGCGTAAACGCAGATGCGTCAAACGCCAGCGTAATAATCCGCGCGAGGGGCTGGAAGAAAAAGACAAGCAGAAAGAGCAGCGGCGCAAACCAGAGCAGCGCGCGATTCAACGGGCGGGACATAGCGCTCATTATATGCGGGCGGGGGGAATTCAGATACGTCAGTTGGATAATAGATTTATCCTTTTTTTCTCTGCCGTACTTAGAATTGGGACGCTGACAAACGCAGAAAACTCTGATTTTCTCTTTTTTTATCAGCGAAAATCAGGGTTTTTCAGCGTCCAAAAGATTTTTATATGGTAGAGAATCCTTTATAGAAAGCATGATATTTGTCCGCGTTGAAGATTACTTTCGCTACTTGGAATTGTGATTTATTTCACTAACATAAGAGTAGCGGGATACTATTTTCACTGCGAATGGGCGATGCGCGTCGCGCCGAGCAGCATTAATTTATGTCGCAGATAATGGAGGCTCCTATGCCCCAAATGACCGATGAAAGAGTCCGCGCGGGAATGAACCGCGAAGAAGACCTCTCCCTTTTACGCGAAGTCAGCACAAAAACGGCGGGCGTCTCGCATTTGGAAATGTGCATCCAATGCGGAACGTGCGGCGGCTCCTGCCCTGTTGCGGAAGATATGGATCATACGCCGCGCATGTTATTCGCCATGCTGCGCGCTGGAATGCGCGAGGAAGTCCTGCGAAGCAATACGCCCTGGGTGTGCGTCTCTTGCTATCACTGCGTTGTGCGCTGCCCGCAGGAGGTACACATCACAGACGTAATGTATACGCTCAAAAGCATGGCGATCAAAGCCAAACTCTACGCCGACGCGACCGCGCCGGATTTCTCCCAAACCTTTGTGGATATGATCGAAAGCTACGGTCGCAGTTTTGAACTTGGGCTGGCTTCGCGGCATTACCTTAAATATTTTCCGTTGAGGCTGCCCGGCATGATGCCCATGGGCTTTGGAATGCTCACGAAAGGTCGTCTGGATATTAAGCCGCACAGAATCAAACAGATGAAACAATTGAAAGCCATCCTTTCGCGCGCAAAGAAACTGGAGTTGACCGCATGAACAAATATCTTTTGTATCCGGGTTGTTCAATGGACGCCAGCGCAAAAGCCTACATGGAATCGCTTAACACCGTCGTCGAATCGCTGGGACTGCAATTGGAAGAAATTCAAGATTGGAACTGCTGCGGCGCGACGGAATATTTGAGCATTAATCTTATCCCCGCGTATTCGCTCATTGCGCGGAATCTGGCCCTCGCAGCCAGGCAGATGAACGGCACGCGGACGGTCCTTGCGCCATGCTCGGCTTGTTATCTCAATCTTGCCAAAGCGGATCACTACATGCAGGAACGTCCGACATTGGGCGAAAAAGTGAACGAAGCCCTCGCCGCGGGCGGGTTGACATACAAGGCTGGCGCTCTCGAAATTCGCCATCTCATAGACGTTTTGATCTACGATGTGGGACTGGACGCCATTCGAAGCAAGGTGGTTCGTCCGCTGACGGGGCTTAAAGTGGCGCCGTACATGGGATGCATGTTGCCGCGCCCCGATTACCAACATCGCTGGTCAGACCATGAACACCCCACCGAATTAGACGACTTGCTGCGCGCGCTGGGCGCCGACGTGATTGACTATCCCCTGACGACGAGCTGCTGCGGCGGGCACATGACGCAGATCGGACCTGAAACCGCGTTTGAATTAATCCGCAGGCTGGTATCTGACGCGGACGAGCGCGGCGCGCAAATGATGGTCACCGTCTGCCCGATGTGCCAGATGAATATTGACGCGTATCAAAACGAAGCCAATCATTTCTTTAGCACAGATTATCACATGCCGATCTTGTTCTTCACGCAGCTCATGGGGCTTGCCTTTGGCAAAGAACCCGGCGAGGTCGGCGTCGGCGTGGAATTGGTCAGCTCGCGGAATGCGCTGGCAAACATCGGCGTAGAAGTGCCAGTCACGCAGGAACCTGACTCGCGCCGCAAGGCGGAAGGCTTGCCCATGCCGCGCCGTTGGACAAAACACGGGACGCGGAAGGAGGCGGTGAAATGAGCGAACAAAAGCAGGAACGTGTTGGCGTTTATGTCTGTCACTGCGGCTCGAACATCGCAGGCACAGTGGACGTAGTGGATGTGGCAAACTGGGCGGCGCAAAAACTCGAGCGGCAGGGCGTGATCATCGCGCGCGATTACAAGTTCATGTGTTCCAGCCTCGGGCAGGAATTGATCGAGAAGGATATTAAAGAATTGGGATTGACCCGCGTTGTGGTTGCGGCATGTTCGCCGCACCTGCACGAGAAAACTTTCCGCACGGCGGCGAAGAACGCGGGGTTGAATCCATATCTGGTGGAATTGGCTTCCATCCGCGAACAGGTTTCGTGGGTACATTCCGATAAAGCCGTCGCCACCGCGAAATCAAAAGCGGTGGTTTCAGGCGCGGTATCGAGGGTGGTCGAAAATCGCGCGCTGGACGAGATCAAAGTGCCGATCAATCCAAATACGTTAGTGGTCGGCGGAGGCATCGCGGGGATTCAATCTGCGCTGGAGATTGCGAACGCAGGATTCCATGTGTATCTGGTGGAGCGCGAACCTTCCATTGGCGGACACATGGCGCAGTTCGATAAAACCTTCCCGACGCTGGATTGTTCCGCGTGTATTCTCACGCCGCGCATGGTCGAAGCGGGGACGCATCCAAACATCACGCTGCTGACTTGGAGCGAGGTGGTCAACGTCTCTGGCTATGTCGGCAGTTTCAACGTGACGATTAAAAAGAAGGCGCGTTTCGTCAACGAAGAACTTTGCACGGGCTGCGGAATTTGCCAGGAGAAATGCCCGAAGAAAGTCGTCGACGACGTGTACGAAGCGGGGCTTGGCTACCGCAAGGCGGTGTACACGCCGTTCGCGCAAGCAGTGCCCAACTTCCCTGTGATGGATAAAGAAAACTGCACCTATTTTCTCAAAGGGACATGCAAGGCTTGCGAAAAATTCTGTCCGACCAACGCGATTGATTTCAAGCAGCAAGACCAGACGATAAATATCGAAGTGGGCAACATCATCCTTGCGACAGGCTACGACCTGTTCGACGCGCGGCGCGTCAGCAATTACGGGTACGGGCGTTTGCCGAATGTATTCACCAGCATCGAGTTTGAGCGGTTGAGCAACGCAGCGGGACCCACCAGCGGAAATATCGTTTTGCGCGACGGAAAGACCGCGCCGAAATCGGTGGGGATTATCCATTGCGTGGGGTCGCGCGATAAGAACTTCAACAACTACTGTTCGGTGATTTGCTGTATGCAGGGACTGAAGTTCGCGCATCTCGTTCACGAGCGCACAGGCGCGACGGTCTACAACTTCTACATTGATATGCGGACGGCGTACAAAGCCTACGACGAGTTCTATCAGCGCGTGCTTGAAGAAGGGACGCTCTTCGTGCGCGGCAAAGTGGCTGAGGTCACAGAGGCGGCGCGAAAGGAAAGCGAAAAGGGAAAACTCATCATTCAAGTGGAAGATACGCTGGCGGGCAAGCAGCGCCGAATCCCTGTGGATATGGTGATCCTTTCCAGCGGATTGCAGCCGCGCGCAGACGCGAAAGACGTGGGCAAGTTGTTCGGCATCTCCTGTTCAATGGACGGATGGTTTACCGAAAAGCATCCCAAACTGGACCCCGTCGCAACAATGACCGAGGGCATTTACATTGTGGGCTGCGCGCAGGGACCGAAGGATATTCCGTCCAGCGTGGCTCAGGGTGCGGCGGCTTCGGCTCGCGTGCTGGATAAAATTTTGCAGAAGGAAGTCGCGCTCGAACCCATCAAAGCCAGCGTCAATGCAGAGGCGTGTTCGGGCTGCCGCATCTGCAACGGTCTATGTCCGTTCAACGCGATTGCGTTTATCGCCGACGATATGGTTTCTGAAATCAATCCCGCGCTCTGTCAGGGTTGCGGAACTTGCGTGGCGGCTTGTCCTGCGGGCGCAATCAGCGGCACGGGATTCAGCGATACGCAAATCATCGCGCAGATTGACGGGCTGTTGTTTAGAAATCTTGTGGAAAAACCTGAAATGGCGTAATCCGCAATGCGTAATGCGTAAATTATGAATTGCGAATCGCGCATTACGTCAGGAGAGATACCATGACCGATAATTTTGAACCCACCATCATCGGCTTTACCTGCAACTGGTGCAGTTACCGCGCGTCAGATTTGGCGGGGACGGCGCGCATGAAGTATGCGCCGAATGTGAGGCTCATCCGCTTGATGTGTTCTGGACGCCTCGACCCGACCTTTGTCCTGCGCGCGTTTTCAAGCGGCGCGGACGGCGTGATGATTACGGGTTGCCACCCGGGCGAATGTCATTACATCGAACAGAATTACAAAGCGCTGCGCCGTTATCTTTTACTCAAGCGCGTGCTCGTCGGGCTGGGCATTGAATCTGAAAGAGTAAAACTCGTTTGGGCAAGCGCGGCGGAAGGCGCAAAATTCGCGGCGGAGACGACCGCGTTTGTGGAAGAGATTCGCAAGTTGGGTCCGCTTGGTTGGGGAAAGGATGAAATGGAAAGCGAAAATTCATCCTTCATCCTTCATCATTCATCCTTGGAAAAGGAGGCGTTAGCATGAACCCAAAACCTAAATTTGCAATGTATTGGGCAGCCTCATGCGGCGGATGCGAAATTGCGGTATTGAACACGCACGAAAAAATTCTGGACGTGGACGCGAACTTCGACGTCGTCTTCTGGCCCGTCGCAATGGACGCGAAATACAAAGACGTGGAAGCGATGGAAGACGGTTCGATCTTGCTCACGCTTTTCAACGGCGGCATCCGCAACGACGAGAACGAACACATCGCCAAACTGATGAGACGAAAATCAAAGATACTCGTCGCGTTCGGTTCTTGCGCCTGCGAGGGATGCATTCCCGGGCTTGCCAATTTAAGCCCCGTTGGAGAAATCGTCCACACGGCGTTCAATACGCTCACCACCGACAACCCAAACGGGATTTATCCGCGCGCGACGTATGACATCCCCGAA
>JAQTWR010000236.1 GCA_028689195.1 Anaerolineales bacterium
GTCACGACAATGGCGGTGGCGTTGTTTGCGATTATCATCTTTGCCATCCGCGCTTCGCTGGGACTTATGCCCTGGTCTTACGTCTGGTACGGCGTTGGCGCGGAAATTTTGCTGGTTTGGGCGCTGCGTCCGAATCTCAAAAAATTATTTGCGGGCAACGAGCGCGTAGTGAGTTTGAGTCTGCATGGGTGGTTGAAGAAAAGAAAAGAGAGCGGAAAGTAGAAGCGGCAATAAAAAAAAGAGACTGTCGAAAGGCAGTCTCTTTTTTTACTCTATTCATCTACTCTCTTGCTTACTTCCCGTAGCGCTTGCGAATTTCAGGGATGAAGTAATCGTCGAAGAAGCGATCCGCGTCGTAATCGGGTTTCCAATTCCACTCGGCGCGGGCGAGCGAATCGTCCACATCCTTGGGCCAGGAATCTACAATTCCCTGTCGGCGCGGATTGGGGGCGAAGGTGATGTTCGCGTCGGGGAAGGCTTTCAGCGCGCGCTGGCGGAACTCCTCGGCGGTAATCGCAAACGCGGCGATGTTGTAAACGGTGTGGGAAAGATTCTCGCGCGGCACGTCCATCAACATCAACAAAGATTTGATCGCGTCGGGCATCGCCATGAACGAAATTTTCGTATCCGCGCGGACGAAGCACGCGTATGGTTTGCCTTGCGCCGCCGCGTGCAGCATCTCGGGACCGTAATCGCTCGTTCCGCTGCTGGGCAATGTGAACGCGCTGATCAAACCGGGGAATCGAATCGCGCGAAAATCCAGCATGGTCGGCGGGTTTTCATCCAAATGTTTTTGACCGAAATATTTTCCATAATACATCCCCAACTTTTCGCAATACAATTTATTGCAGCCGTACATGGTATGCGGCGTATTCCATTCATCTTCTTTCAACGTCCCCGCGCTTGTTTTGGTTTCGATGTTCGGCAGCCCGTACGCCGCGATGGAACTGGGAAATAAAAACTTGACCGCCTTGTTATATTTCTCGGCGCGATACGCAGCCATCATCAACAATTGCATCGTGCCTTCCACGTTGATGCGATGCGCCTCTTCGGTCGCAACTTCCGCCTTCGACGAAAGCGAAGCCGCCAAATGAAAAACCACGTCGAAGTCGTAATCGTAAAAAGTTTTGATCTTGTAAACGAGATCGCCTTGCACATGCTCGGCGGAAAGCGATTTTATAGAATCGGGCAGCGGCATGAAATCCGCCGTTACCACTTTGTATCCGCCTTTCTTCGCCAGCCCCTGCACCAGCGCCTGCCCAATCTCTCCGCACGCGCCCGTCACAAGCGCAGTCTTTTCATTCATGTGTCACTCCTTTATGCTAGAATAACGTTCGAGATATTTTACGACATAATCAAAAAAACGCCTGTCATAAAATGCGTATGATGTTTTTACGTTCCTTAAATTTGTGGCGCGACATAAATGTCGCGCTGTACCCCATGCGACATAAATGTCGCGTTACCGTTTTAATCGCAATGACGTTGACAATGAGTTCATGCGCCGCGCTCGATTCGATTCTCGCCACGCCCACGCCTATCGCCCCGACGGAAACCCCGCGCCCCACGCCCACCATTATTTGGTTTCCGCCGTCAGTCACTCCTACGCCTGAAATTTTATCAACGCGCGCGCCCACCCCCGAAATGCGACCCAACGTGGGCGAAACCATCTTCCGCGATGATTTTTCGCGCGCTTCATTATGGGACATCGCCGCGTCGGACCAAGCCAGCGCGGCGCTCAATCAAAACAGACTCAACCTCGCCGCGCAAAGCGGAATTTATATTTTCCGCCTGCGAAACGAAACCATCCTCGACGATTATTACGCCGAAATCACAGCCGCGCCAAGCCTGTGCCGCGCCCAAGACAGTTACGGATTTTTAGTCCGCGCCAGCGCCGCCGCTTATTATCGTTTTTCGCTGTCGTGCGACGGAACCGTCGGCGCGGAACGGGTCAGCGGCAGCTCGCGCGAGGTCTTGCAAAAACCGCTTCCCAGCGGAGATGTGCCGCTCGGCGTAGGCGAAACGCGCATCGGCGTATGGGCGCGCGGCGCGGAAATAAGGCTGTTCCTCAATGGACGTTATCAATTCAGCATCGTCAATAAAAACTATCCCAGCGGCTCGCTCGGAGTCTTTGTCAACGCGGCGGGCAAAACGCCCATAGTCGTTTCATTCTCAAATTTGACCGTGCAAGCGATTAAATAAATTTACGTTTCACTGCTCACTGATAACTGATAACTGCCCACTGACACCTGCCTCCCCCATGCTCACCCCCGCCGACTTCCTCCACCTGCCCTACACCGCCGACCTGACCGAAGGCGGAATCGCGTACGCGCTGCGGACAGTATCGCGCAACAACACAACCTACAATCGAATGCGGCGCATTGTAGCGGGCGTGGCGGTGGAACTGGCGTTTCGACGGCATCTTTCACAGCAAAATATTCCATACGAGATTGCCGCGTCCATGCCGCTTGCCGAACACAATCGGCATGACGTTTTGCTGGACAACCGTCGCTGCGACATCAAATCGTTTTTCATCTCATATCGCAGACAGATTCTTCAAATGCGCCGCAACCCCGAAGCGCTGCTGGGCGCTCCCGCGCTGGTCCCTTCGGATATTGACGCGGGCGAAGGACATTCGGATAACGACTTGTATATTTTCGCTTTTGTCGCGGGGTTGAAAGCGACTTTGCCGCGCGATATTAAAAAAGTGATCGAAACCAACCAGCCGCATTATTTCGTCCACGTTATGCCTGAGCGGTGGCGAAACCCCGCGCATTGGAATCCGCTTGGCGCGTTGACGCTCAAATCCGAAGCGGACGAACCCATCGCCGTGGAAATCAGCGGAGAGAATGAAGCGCGGGATTTTTGTGCGCGGGTTATTAATCTTCCGCCGAAGAAAAAAATCGGCGTGGATGATTCTTTCTATTCCATTTCGTCCATTCACATCAAAGAGAATCCAACCGCGCGATTGGGAATCATAATTCAAAACAAAACCCATATCATCGCGCCCGTTGAATGGGAAAACATTTGGGTCTACGGCTTGGATATTCTTCTCGCGGGATTCATCGCGCGCGGAGAATATCGTCGGCGCGCGAAATATATTCCGGCAAAGACGCAGGTGTTTCAATACAACAAAACGCGCGTGAAAAATCTGGCTGTGCCCATCGCGTCGCTGAAACCGCTGCATGATTTATTCGACCGCGCGCGAGGATGAGCCGCTACATGCTAAAATAAGAAGAATTAAGGAGCTCATTATGTTAGAAACAACTTTCAACATTCGCATCCCAGTCAACGTGCTTGACTTGGGAGTAACACAAGAAGAAGTGCAGCGTCGGGTTTCTGAATGGTTGGTGTTCTCGCTCTTCTCCGAAGGCAAAATCTCGTCGGGTAAGGCTGGAAATCTGCTGGGAATAACCCGTTTAGAATTTATCGAATTGTTACGATCGCGCGGAATTGCGTTTATCAATTTCTCTGAAGAAGAACTTAAAGAAGAAATTGAAGCGGTCAAAAAACTTAGCCCGAAAGAAAAAAGATGATCGTAGTATCCGACGCTACGCCGCTAATTGGTCTGGCTGCTATTGGCAGGCTCGAAATTCTGCGCGAACTATTTGACGAGATTTATATTCCACAGGCGGTTTACGACGAGACTGTAACTCACGGGCGCGAAGAGGGATTGGCAAAAAAAGAAATTGCCAAAGCGAATTGGATTCATATTGAACGGGTGAAAGACCGCCTTGCCGTAAATGTATTGCTTGACGAATTAGATTTAGGAGAAGTCGAGACTATCATCCTGGCGATGGAGTTGAATGCAGATTGGGTCTTAATGGACGAGCGCAAAGGTCGGCGCAAACTTTCTCAACTCAACATTTCTAAAATTGGAACAATTGGCGTTTTACTAAAAGCCAAAGAATTCGGTTTGATTTCGGCTTTAAGATACGAACTTGAAAATTTACAAAAAAACGGTTTTACAATATCGCAAACCGTAATTGATGAAGTTTTGAAAATGGCAGGGGAATAATATAGAGGATAAATGGAATCAACTTCGCCCAACCCCAAACCAAGACCCGCGCGAAAACCGCGCGCGCGAAGCGCTTTCTTCACGACGCTAGGCGTTGCCATGCTGCTTGCGACCTTGTTTACCGCGTGGACTCCCAATGGCTTGTTCGCCAGTAATCTGCAACAGCAGTTGAAACTTGCGCTCACGCCGCAAGCGGAATCGAATTTTATTATTTCGCCGCAGCCGCAATTACGCATCGGCATTGTCGCGGGGCATACGGGCAACGATTCCGGCGCGGTCTGCACGGATGAAAACGGGAATGTTACGCTCACCGAAGCGGACGTGAATCTCAAAATTGCCAACCTCGTCCGCGATAATTTAATCGCGCAGGGTTATCAAGTGGATTTGCTCAACGAGTTCGATACGCGCCTTAGCGGGTATCGCGCCGTCGCGCTGGTTTCCATCCATAATGATTCGTGCGAATACGTCAACGATGAAGCGACGGGTTTCAAGGTCGCCTCGTCTATGGAAACGCGCGACACAAACCGCGCGCAGCGTCTGACCGCCTGCATGGTAGACCGCTACCAGAAGGCGACGGGGTTGACTTTTCACGAGGGCAGCATCACGGGCGATATGCGCGAATATCACGCCTTCTCTGAAATTGACCCGAACACCATCACCGCCATTATTGAAACGGGATTTTTGTATCTCGACCGCGAGATACTTGCCACGCAAACGGAACGGGTCGCCAACGGCGTCACGCAGGGAATTCTGTGTTTTATGAACAATGAAAATATACAGCCGACGCCCCCTGCGCCATGAGTAAACCATCCGCGCCGCGACAAATCTTTTTATACGCCGCGCTTATCTTCGCGTTGATTTATCCCGCCGCCGCGTGTACGCTGACCTTGCCGTCTGCCGCGAGTTTGGATATTGCCCCCACGCCAATCTCCGCGCGTCCTTTTGGGTACGCCGAAATCGCCAAGCCGACGTACACGGCTTCGCCGACCGCGATTCCCACTGCGACGCAAACCGCAACGCAAACGCCTATTTCCATAGCCCAGGTTGAAATTTTAGAAGATACGCCCACGCCCGAATATATCGCGCCCGCATTGCAAGACAGCGTATCCATCGCGCCAATTTA
>JAQTWR010000237.1 GCA_028689195.1 Anaerolineales bacterium
ACGTCATCCACGCCGACGTTATCCGAGATGAGACCCGCGACCTCGCGCAAACTATCCGCCACTTGCCGCCGCCACTGTTCGGAGCGATATAAATCCGCGTTGCGAATCGCGGCTGCCATCGTATCGGCGACGGCTTCAAACATCATTTGGTCGTCTTCGGTGAACGCGTTTAATTTATCCGACTGAATATCCAAAAGCCCAACCGCTTCGCCGTCAAACAGCAGCGGAACGCAAAGTTCGGAACGCGTATTTTTCGGCGGCAAAGGCGAAGGCACATAACGCGGATGTTTTGAAACGTCGTTGGCGAGCGCCGTCGCGCCATTGCGCGCTACCCACGGCATGATGCCATCCGCGTCATCCAATGAGATGGCGTAACCTTCAAGATTTTTGCTGCGCCTGCCGCTGCCCGCTTCATACGAAATCAAACGCCGGTTTGGATGCACGGTAAATAACGAGACATGCGGATACCCAAATCTTTCATGGATCAACGCCGCCGCGTCGCGCATAATTTCCGAAAGTTCGAGCGTAGACGTAACGCTCTTGCTGACTTCGGAAACCAGCGCGAGTTGATCGGCGCGGCGGCGCAGGGTGGTGTATAAACGCGCGCCCTCCACCGCCTGCGCGATGTTATCCGCCAGCGCGTTGAGAATCAGCAAATCGTTGGGATGAAACGCGCGCGGTTGGTTGCTTTGCACGTCCAGCACGCCCAACACGCGATTTTCTATTTTGAGTGGAATGACCACTTCCGATTTTGTTTCGGGCAAACTATCAATAAAGCGATAATGCGGATCGGCGCGGACGTCGTCGCAGATGGTTTGCCTGCCCGTCTGCGCGGCTTCGCCGATGAGTCCCTGCCCGATTTCCACTTCCAGCGCGATGGAGGCTTTGCGTCTTCCTTTGCGCGGCGCGACAGCGCTGGAACGAAAACGCAGCGCTTTGGAATTTGGCTTCAACGTGAAGATGGCGACGTAATAATAATTAAACGTTTTCTGGATAAGTTCGGTCACGCGCTTCGAGAGCTCGTCGAGATCGAGCACGTTGGCAATCTGCGCGCTGACTGCGCGGACAAGATTCAACTGCCGAATGCGAAACTGCTCCACTTCGGCGCGGTGCGAAGCAAAGAGACTCGTCGAAACGATTTGCGCGAGTCCTTGCAGCAAATTCAATTCGTCAGCCGAAAACGCGGGACCCTTTGCGCGGGTGATTTGAAGCGCGCCAAACGCGACTCCTTGAGATTCAAGCGGAATCGCGGCGAAGGCGAGACGCGAATTTTTATTCTGGTTTGTTTTTTGCGCGACGATTTTTCCCGCTTTGATGGCGAGGCGCATCCCGCCTTTGGGCGGCTGGGGAGAAAACACGGAGACGGATTCCCAATCGGGCAGGCGGAAAATATTTTCGTCCAGCCACACATCCACCTTGCCGTCTATAAGCGGGCTGGTCATGGATATGATGCGGTCGCGCTGCGCGCTGAAGGAATCGTCCTTGCGGAGTCGTTCGCCTAAACTGGCGAGTTGCCTCCAGTCGTAAGTTTGGGAATGTTCCGCGTTTGATTTGGCGCTCATGCGTTTCATTCCCTGCGCTTGATCATGGTCAATACGTTGCCCGTCTTTGCGTTGGGTTCGTAATGCACTTCGTCCATTAGTTTTCGCATGAGATACACGCCCAATCCCCCAACCTGACGCCTGCCAAGATTGGCTTTCAAGTCGGGCTGTTTGACTTTCGATGCGTCGAAAGATTTGCCGCTATCGCGCATGACGATTGTCAGCGCGCCGCCGCGCATATCGCAAGTCACGTCGAATTCCGCGTTGGAAACATCCGCGTAGGCGTGTTCGATGATATTGGACGCGGCTTCGTCGGCGGCGAGTTGCAGGGAATAAATCTCTTTCTCGGCAAAGCCGTTTTCGCGCGCAAACTCCGCGACAAATTTGCGGAGTTCGTCTAAAAATTCAAAACGGGCGGGGAAGGTGGCGCTGGGCATAATCAATTAAAAAGCCGCCTCCCTTTACGCGCAAGCGAAGAGGCGGCTTTTCTATCGAATGTTTTTGGAAATGATTAGAAGCTGCCGACTGCCGCGACAACGTCGTCGAAGGTTTTGAAGAGCTCGGTAAAACCCGCGAGTTCAAGCGCTTCTTTGATGCGCTCCGGCGCGGCGACCAAAACCAATTCGCCGCGATTGTAGCGCTTGCAATTTCTCTGCGTAGCGAGCAAGGCGCGGAAACCCGCGCTGGACATGTATTCGAGTTCGCTCATATCCACCGCAATGTTGAAGCGGCTATTGCCGTTGGATTTTTCAAGCGCTTTGGAAAATTCCGGCGCGGTGGCGCTGTCTACGCGTCCCGTTACTTTGACCAAGTCGCAATGCTTAAATTCCTGAGTCGTAATTTCCATATTGATCCTCCAAAAATAGGATGGTTTATTTTTACTAAAAAAATTATATCACCGATGGCAATGCGGTATAAATCCCTAACGGGACAAGTGTGTCGCGTTACGGGTCTGCCCTCAAACTTTCAGGCGGAACGCCGCGCCACATTTCAATGCGCCGAAAAGATTCGACATAGCCCATGCGATAGTACGCGGGCAGGTGCGGATCGTCCACCTGAATATTTTCAATCTGCGTATCCAGGCGCGGATATTGATAATGTAAATGGGTCAACAACGCATACGCGACTTCGGCGGGATCGCCCTTTTCCGTCTTGATGGCGAAGCGCGTCAACAGGAATTTCTGGCGTTGATAAACGAGCCAGCCGCGACTGTCGTCGGCGAGCGTAATCCGCAAACCAGAAACATCGTGGGCGTTGGAAAGCGATTCGGATTGATTGGTCCACGGCTGCGCGCCGCGATCATGCCCCACCAAAACGAGGGCGTCCATCCGCTCCAGGCGCTGCGCGTCCGCGACGATGGGATTCGGCGGCGGGACGTGCGGCGCGCGGCGCAAGATCAACAATTCGCCGACTTCGTAGAATTTCAACTTCAGGAATAATTGATGCGCGGGCGTGTTGTGCTTAATCACTTCGAGCATGGAAAAATCAAGCCCAAGACGTTCGGCGCGTTCGAGCAGTCCGTTCATCAAAGCCTTGCCGACTCCGCCGCGCCGCGTGTTGGGAATCACGCCCAGACGGGTGATCCATGCGCGGTCTTGACGCGCGCCAAGCATGGCAACGCCCAGCGCTTCGCCATCCTGCGCGACGGCGACGAGCGAGTGTTCCAGCTTCACGTCGTAAATCTCGACGTATGCCGCCAGACGCGCGGCGTTCATGGGCATAGGCACCATGTAGTCAACGCGCGTTCGATTATAGATTGCGGCGAGTTGTTCAAAACTGAAGCGGCTTGCAGGGATTAGCGAAATCGCGTCTGTTTTTATAATATCCGTCATTGGTGTTTCTTCAAATAAGCGCCCACTTGGGCGACAAAATCGCTCACCTTGACAATCGGTTTGGCGATATATCCATTGCAGCCATAACTTTCGATCATTTGCTTTGCCGTTTCGTGGGGCCAGGCGGTGAATGCGATAATGGGCGTCGCATCCAGCGCGGATTCGGCGCGCAGCCAGCCCGCCAAAGTCTGACCGTCATAATCGGGCAAGCCAAGATCAAGCAGAATGAGGTCGGGATTATGGGCGAGCGCCATCTGCAAACCCGTCTCGGCGTCTGGCGCGTGAAAGACTTCGTATCCGCTTGGGGTTAATGCGCGGCGTACAAGTTCTACGGTATCGGGCATGTCTTCGATTAAAAGGATTTTGGTCATAGAGACGCTCGCAAAGTTATGAGATGTAGAAATTATACCCGCGTACTTGGAATGTTCAACGCGATTACGGGATATGGGAGTGGCTAAAAGAATGGGCTTTCATTAACCACGAAGCCACAAAGGCGCGGAGACTCAAAGAATTCTTAGCGACTTGGCGGCTTTGTGCCTTTGTGGTTAGCCCACAAGATTAGTCGCTCCTCGGGATATTCGCTTCGCCCGTGTGCAGTCAAAACGGATTTTGCGAAAAAATATTCCATTCAGTGTAAAAAAGGCGTATACTGTGGTCTTCCATACAACTTCAAAAAGGAGAAGAAATGAAACACACGTCGTTAAAAGTATTGATTGTCTTGACGCTTATCAGCGTTCTGGTTGCAGCCTGCGGAGGCGCGCCAACGCCCGCGCCGACCGCCGAACCCGCCACGCAAGCGCCCGTCGTCACCGAAGCGCCTGTCGTCACCGAGGCTCCCGCCGCCAGCAATTTGCCCGCCACCATTACGCTTGGCGCCGTCCATGACCTGAGCGGCGCAACCGCGCTGTACGGCACATCCATCCAAAAAGGAATTGATCTAGCCGTCAAACAGATGAACGAGCAGAAATTCTTCGGCGAAGGCGTCACCCTGACCGTCGTCTACGAAGACGCGGCGGGCGATCCCAAACAAGCGATTGCCGCTTTTGAAAAATTGATCGCCAACCCCGATGTGGCTGTCATCCTCGGACCTACGCTTTCCAGCGAAGCCAAATCCGCCGACCCGCTGGCGCAAGAAGCGGGAATGCCCGTCGTCGCCAGTTCCAACACCGCCAGCGGCATTACTGATATTGGCGATTACATCTTCCGCACCAGCCTGCCCGAAAGCGCGGTCATCCCGAACACCATCAAAGTCACCAAGGCGGCGCTCGGACTGACCAAAGTGGCTGTGATGTACGGCAACGACGACGCCTTCACCCAAAGCGGGTACGACGTCTTCAAAGCCTCGCTCGAAGCCGAAGGTATTGAAATCCTCACCGAAGAAACCTTCGCCAAAGGCGATACCGATTTCTCCGCGCAGTTGACCAAAATTCAATCGCTCAACCCCGACGCGATTGTCGTCTCTGCGTTGGCTGAAGAAGCCGCCAACATCATGGTGCAGGCGCGCACATTGGGCATCCCCGATACCGTCCGCTTCATCGGCGGCAACGGATTCAACAGCCCCAAACTCGCTGAAATCGCAGGCACTGCGGCTGAAGGCGCAATCTCTGGCTCCGCGTGGAACGTAGCAAGCGTTTACCCCGCTAGCGCCGATTTCGTTGCGGCTTTCAACGCCGAATACGGCGCGAATCCCGACCAGTTCGCCGCGCAGGCTTACACAGCCGCGTGGGCTGCCGCCGCCGCCATCAAGAGCGCGGACAGCGTAGAC
>JAQTWR010000238.1 GCA_028689195.1 Anaerolineales bacterium
AACAGGCTCTGGAACTTAACAAGCAAAATTCAGCCGCAGCCCGTGATTATGTTACAGGCTATTCTGTTTTTACAGCTAACAAACTGGTAAGCGACTGGAAAACATTCTTTCAATACCTTTTTATGAAGTATATTGATGGCAATGTGAAAAATTCGGAAGGACACAAACTGCTCGATAATGGTAACGGTAAGAACATTCCCAAATCTCCTTCTCAACCAGGCTATGGTCAAGATTGGGAGCGGATTCAAGGGGATATCAGGTCCTAAAAATGCAAACCCAAAATCGGAGCAAGTCAACTTTTTGCTGCAATCGTATAACAATACGCAGCAGACCATCCAGTTTTTCGATACGAAAGCGGGCGCGTATTTAGCCGGCAACGGCGTGGCGGCTTCTTTGTTGGTAAATAACATCATCCCCTATTTGAGCGAGTTGATAAAAGTGGATCGTTCGCTGTTGACCGCGAACTTATCCATCTTTAGAAATATCTCGCTGTTTCTGTTGACGCTGTTGGCGCTATTATTTTTATATGAAACGGGGCTGGTGTTCTTGCAGTCGTTTTTTGTGCTTTCGCCGAAAAGCGGTTTGAAACTGGTCAAAAAGGGTTCCGCAAAAGGCTTGTTTTGGATAGAAGACATTCGGAATTTCGTGGAAAAAACATCCGTACACAAATACGCAACCACCATGTCCGCGTTATCTACAACGGAAATCGTCGAAGAGTTGGCGTACGAAACCGCAAAAATCTCGTTCATCGCCACCGCCAAACTTTCTCATCTTGGAAGCGCCACAAAACATTTTAAGCGAACCATCATCTTGTGGGCGCTGGCTTTATTGTTCATAGGGTTGTCCAGGGCGCTTTTTCAATTTTTTAATATTTTATAAGCGTTTTCTTAAAATTTGCCGCGCATCACGGGGAGATGTTATAACCATCGCACTATTTCAATGAATCTGGCAGATTGCCATCTCACTATAAGGAATCATGTATGCTTAAAAATAAAACTGTGCGCCTCTCCATTCCATCCAAGGGGCGGCTTGAAGAAACCACGCTCGAATTTCTTGCGGCGGCGGGTATGAAAGTGACCAAGCCGAATCCGCGTCAATATCTGGCGGAGATTCCCGCGCTGCCCGAACTGGGAGTCATCTTTCAACGCGCCGGCGACATCGTGGCAAGCGTCCGCGAAGGCAGCGTGGATTTTGGCATTGCGGGGATTGATCTCATCGAAGAACATCGCGGCGAGAATAACAGAATCCTCATCCTGCACGACGCGCTCGGTTTTGGACGCTGCGCCCTGACGCTCGCCGTCCCCGAAGCGTGGGATCAAGTGACGGATATTGCCTCGCTCAAGACTCGCGCGTCCGCGTTGAATCATCCGCTGCGCGTGGCGACGAAATTCCCGACGCTTACAGGACGTTACCTGAAGCGGCACAACATTTCGCACGCGTTGATTCACGCGGAGGGCGCGCTCGAAGCCGCGCCCGTCATCGGCTACGCGGATATGATTTCAGACCTCGTCTCTTCGGGGCAAACTCTGCAAGACAACCGCCTGCGTCCGCTGCGCGACGGCGTGATACAAAAATCGCAAACCGCGCTCATCGCAAATCTTGAAGCCCTGCGGACAAGACCCGAAGCGCTCGACATGGCGCGCCGCCTTCTCGAATACATCGAAGCGCATTTGCGCGCGAAGGATAATTTGCTGGTCATCGCCAACATACGCGGTACAGACCCCAAAGAGATCGCGCAAAAAATGTTTACCGAAACCACCGTCGGCGGGCTGCAAGGACCCACCATCAGCCCGATTTTCACGCGCGGAGACGACCATCAGTGGTATTCGGTCACGGTCGTCGTGCGGCGCGACTACCTCACGCAAGCCGTCGGCGAGCTGAGAAAAATCGGCGGCAGCGGCATCATCGTTTCGCCGGTCACTTATATTTTTGAAGAAGAACCGCCGCGCTATACCGCGATGTTGAACGCGTTGAAGGACTGAAGAACAACCATGAAAATTCGTGAACACCTCAACTCGCTTCCGCCTTACGCGCCCATCGAGCCGTTTGAGGTTTTGTCGGCGCGGCTGGGGCGCGAGCCTTCGCAAATTATCAAACTGGATGCGAACGAAAATCCCTACGGACCTTTGCCCGTCGTCCGCGACGCGCTGGGAAAATTGGACTTCCCGCATATTTATCCCGACCCCGAAAGCCGCGCGCTGCGAAAATCGCTCGCCGCGTTTACGGGCGTCGCCGAAGAATACCTGCTTGCGGGTTCGGGCGCCGACGAGTTGATTGACCTGCTCATGCGCGTTTTTCTCGAACCGAACGAGTGCATTCTCTCGTGTCCGCCCACGTTTGGGATGTATCCCTTCGACGCGGAATTGAACGCCGCGCGCTGCGTCGAAGTTCCGCGCCGCGCCGATTTTTCCCTCGACCTCGAAGCCATTCGCGCCGCCGTTGCCGCGCATCAACCGAAGATGATTTTCATCGCCTCGCCGAATAATCCCGACGGCTCGATGATTGACCCGAAAATTTTAGACGCGCTGCTCGAACTCCCAACATTGATCGTCCTCGACGAAGCCTACATTGAATTTGCGGGCGAAAATTTCGGCGCGAGTCTCAGCCGCATCCGCGAAGTTCCCGCGCGCGAAAACCTCGTGGTGTTGCGGACGTTCAGCAAATGGGCGGGGCTGGCGGGTTTGCGCGTGGGCTACGGCGCGTTTCCGCTTTGGCTGATGCCCGTGTTATGGAAATCGAAGCAGCCGTATAACGTCAACGTGGCGGCGAGCGTCGCGGCGCAGGTTTCTCTCGCGCATGTGAGCGAACTCAGCGTAAGCGTTGACCTGTTGAAAAATGAGCGCGAGCGTTTGATCGCGGCGCTGCGCGAAATCCCATACTTGCAGCCGTACCCCGCCAAATCGAATTTTATTTTATGCCGCGTCCTCGACCGCGACGCCGCGCAATTGAAAACCGACCTCGCGCAAAAGCATGGAATCTTCGTGCGTTATTTCAACAAGGCGGGCTTGCGCGATCACATCCGCATCAGCGTGGGCAGACCCGCCGATACCGACCTCTTGATAAAAGCGTTGAAGGAGCAGCCATGAGAACCGCGCAAATATCGCGTAAAACAAACGAGACTCAAATCGAAATCAAATTGGATTTGGACGGCAGCGGCAAACATCAAATTTCGACAGGCGTTGGGTTTCTCGATCACATGCTTACGCATCTCGCGGCGCACGGATTGTTCGATCTTTCGGCGCAGGCAAAAGGCGATCTCGAAATTGATCCGCATCACACCGTCGAGGATGTGGCGCTCGCGCTGGGGCAAGCCTTTGACGCCGCGCTCGGCGACCGCAAGGGAATTCAGCGCATGGGCGATTGTTTCGCGCCGATGGATGAAACCCTCGCGCATGTGGCGGTTGACCTTTCGGGACGACCCTACGCAGTGATTCAAGCCGATTGGCATACGCCCTATGTGGGAAATGTCCCCGTCACGTTGTTCCCGCATTTTTTTGAATCCTTCGCGGCGACGGCGCGCTGCAACATCCACGCGCGGATTTTATACGGGCGCGACGATCACCATCAAGCCGAAGCGCTTTTCAAAGCGTGGGCGCGCGCGCTCGACTCCGCCACGCAAATTGACCCGCGCCGCGCGGGAGTCATCCCCTCCACAAAAGGGACGTTGTAACGCGACATTTATGTCGCTGTATTTACAGGAAAAATATGAACGACATTCTCTTAATTGACGCTGGCACGGGCAACCTGCGCTCGGTGCAAAAAGCGCTCGAAAGCGTAGGCGCAAACGTGGAGCGTACCAACGACCCGCAGAAAATTCTCGCGGGCAAAAAAATTGTGCTGCCCGGCGTGGGCGCGTTTGGCGATTTTATGGCGGGACTTCGCGCGCGCGGACTCGAATCGGTTATCAAAGAAGCCGCCGCGCGCGGAACGCCCCTGCTCGGAATTTGCGTTGGGATGCAAGCGCTCTTCGAGGTGGGCGAAGAGATGGGCTCACACGCAGGGCTTGCGCTGCTTGCGGGCAAGGTCGCGCGCTTCGACGAATCGCTGCCCGTGAAAATTCCGCACACGGGTTGGAATCAACTGGATATAAAATCAAACGCGCCTTTATTTAACGGGATTGAATCGGGCGCGTATGTTTACTTCAACCACTCGTATTACTGCCAGCCGCAAAACGCATCCGATACGACGGCGCGGGTGGATTATGGAATCAACTACGCCTGCGCGGTTCAGCGCGGAAATATTTTCGGCGTTCAATTCCATCCCGAAAAGAGTCAGGCAACGGGGCTGCGAATCTTAAAGAATTTCTTGGAGGCGGCATGAGATTCATCGTTTATCCCGCAATTGATTTGCGCGGCGGAAAAGTGGTGCGATTGAAAGAAGGCGACCCCGCGCGGATGACCTCGTACGGCGATAATCCCGCCGAAATGGCGACGCGTTGGCTAAACGACGGCGCGCGCTGGCTGCATGTGGTGAACTTAGACGGCGCGTTTGGCGAAAGCGATAACGCAAATCGCGCAGGGCTTGAAGCGATTTTGACGGCGGCGAAAAAATTCGACGCGCAGGTTCAATTCGGCGGCGGGATGCGCTCGCTCGATTCGATTCGCGCGGCGATTGAACTCGGCGTGAACCGCGTCATCATCGGCACGCTCGCCATCGAGCAGCCCGAAGCGATTCGGGACGCGGTCAAAAACTTCGGCGCAGAGAAAATAGCCGTGGGCATTGACGCGCGCGATGGGCTGGTCCGCACGCGCGGCTGGAAAGACAACAGCGGAATTTCATCTTCCGCGCTGGCGCTTCAAATGCGCGAGATCGGAATCCAAACCGCCATCTTCACCGACGTGGGCAGGGACGGACTCGGTAGCGGATTGAACATCGAAGCGACGCGCGCTCTGGCGCAAGTCAGCGGGTTGGATGTAATCGCGTCGGGCGGCGTGCATACGCTGGCAGATGTGACCGCCGCGCGCGCGGCAAACCTCGCGGGCGCAATCATCGGGCGCGCGCTGTACGAGGGGACGATTGAATTGAAAGAAGCGCTGCAAATGGAGTCTCATGTTATCTAAACGAATCATTCCCTGCCTCGATATAAAAGACGGGCGCGTGGTGAAAGGCGTGAACTTCGTCAA
>JAQTWR010000239.1 GCA_028689195.1 Anaerolineales bacterium
CTTGATGGGGGCGTTGTTCGCAAGCACACGCGAAACGGTGGCGGTGGAAACTCCCGCGGCTTTGGCGACATCTTTGATACTGGTCATAGGCGGATTATACCATTCGATGTAACGAAAATGAAAACGATTACTGAATTTCGGTGTTAACGACTGGCGCAATATACCATTAAGTTCCGAATGTTACAATAAAAAGGTCTATTTTTGGCTAAAACAGCCAATTTTCAGGATTTGTTACTGTAAACTCTTGACAGAATAAATGTAATCGTTTACACTGTCGCCCGTTGGTTCTAGTTCTTCGGTACTATGTAACGCGAGATTTATCTCGCGCACAAGCGACATGAACCCCACGACATGCCGCTCTACTTCAACAGAGGTCACATGCTTGAACTCAGTCCCGCGCAAGTCGAATTGAACGCTTCGCCAAAAACAAAAGAAGACGCGATTCGCCAGGTGGCGGGGTTGTTGATTCAAAATGGCAACATGGACGCGCGCTACATGGACAGCATGTTCGAGCGTGAGAAAGTCGCCAACACCTACCTTGCCAATGGAATTTCTATTCCTCATGGAATGCCAGAAAACCGCGAATATGTTTTGAAGACCGGCATCGCCGTGTTGCAAGTTCCGCAGGGCGTGACATGGAACGAAGGCGAAACCGTTCACCTCGTGGTCGGTATCGCTGCCGCTTCGAGCGAACATATCGGCATTTTGCGAAAACTCACGGGCGTCGTTTCAGATGAAGAAGAAGCCGCGCGCCTTGCTATTACAACCGACAAACTCGATATTATCGAATCCCTCACGGGACAACGTCCCGAAGCCCCCAAAGACAATACAACCGATTACGAAAAATATTTTGACGCGGTCATCATCAACCCGACGGGACTGCACGCGCGTCCCGCGACGGAGTTGGTGACCATTGCCAAGAAGTATCAGGCGCAGGTCAGAATCCGCAACGGCGAAGTGATTGTGGATGCGAAGAGCCTCGTCAACATTTTGAAACTCGGCGCGAGCAAAGGCGTGAACGTGCGCGTTTCTGCGTCGGGCGCGGATGAAGACGCTGCGCTCGCGGAGATCAAACTTGGCATCGAAAGCGGACTTGGCGAGCAGGAAGAATCCGCCGCGCCGATTCTCGACCGCGACAAATTGACGTGGTTGCCAATCTCGCCCGCGTCCGCCGAAGGCGTCCCCGCCTCGGATGGCATCGTAGTGGGACCCATCTGCCAGCACCATCACAAAGAAATCACGATGGAAGATTCGTCCGCGAATCCCGCGACGGGCAAGAAACAATTTAAGAATGCACTCGAAGCCGCGCACAAGGAACTGACCAAACTTTACGGCGAGGTGAAAACCCGCCTCGGTTCGAGTCAGGCTTCGATCTTTTTAGTCCACGCTGAATTTTTGCAGGACGCGGAATTGATACAGGACACTGAAGCGCTCATCGCGCAGAAGCACAGCGCGGCATGGTCGTGGCAGCAGAATATTCAAACCCGCATTGACCAGTTGAAGAAAGTGGACGATCCCGTCCTTGCCGCGCGCGCCATGGATTTGAGCGATGTCGGTCAGCGCGTGCTGCGCCACATCCTCGGCGTGGAAGATGAATCGCCTGCGATGACGCACGTCCCGTCCATTCTCATCGCGGATGACCTGACTCCCTCCGACACCGCCAACCTCGACCCCGATTTAATCCTCGGTTTCATCACCGCCAAAGGCGGACCGACTTCGCACACCGCCATCATTGCGCGCGCGATGGGCATCCCCGCAATTGTTGCCGCGGGCGAGTTGGTTTTGGAAATTCCAAATAACTCAAAGGGCATTCTCGATGGCTTCAACGGCAAACTTTACCTTGATCCCGCCGAAGAGGAAATTGCCAGCGCGCAGAAATTACATGAGGAGGTCGAGCGCCAACTCAACGCCGATTTCTCCGAACGCCTCGCGCCTGCGAACACCACCGACGGCTACAACGTCGAAGTGTACGCCAACGTCAACCGCGTGGCAGACGCGGTGAAAGCCATCGAATACGGCGCGGAAGGCGTGGGACTCATGCGCACCGAATTCCTGTTTTTGGAAAGCGGCAAAACTCCTACTGAAGATGAACAATATGAAGTCTATCGTGACATGGCGAAGGCGCTCAACGGCGCGCCGCTCACCATCCGCACCTTGGACATCGGCGGCGACAAACAAGTTCCGCATTTGAACCTGCCGAAAGAAGACAATTCATTCCTCGGCATTCGCGGCATCCGCTTGTGTTTCGCGCGTCCCGATTTATTCCTGCCGCAAATCCGCGCGATTTATCGCGCCGCGAAGGAAGCCAATATCCGCGTGATGTTCCCGATGATTTCGACCATCGAAGACATCGAGCAGGCGCTGCAAGTGATGGAAAAAATCCGCGCGGAATTGGACGCGCCGAAAATCGAAATCGGCATCATGGTGGAAGTGCCCTCCGCCGCGATTCTCGCCGACCAATTCGCCAAACTGGTGGACTTCTTCTCCATCGGCACAAATGATTTGACTCAATACACACTCGCAATGGACCGCGTTCATCCGCAACTTGCCAAACAAGCCGACGCGCTCAACCCCGCCGTGTTACGCATGGTTGACATCACCGTCAAAGCCGCGAGCAAAGAAGGCAAGTGGGTGGCGGTGTGCGGCGGCGCGGCGAGCGACACCAAAGGCGCATCCATTCTCGCGGGACTCGGCGTGAAAGAACTGAGCGTGACCGTGCCGACCATCCCGACCATCAAAGCGCACTTGCGTAAAACGTCGCTGGCTGATTTGCAATCCCTCGCGCAAACCGCTTTGCAATGCAGAACTGCCGCAGAGGTGCGCGCGTTATGAAAATCGCCACCATTACCGTCAACCCCGCCATTGACCAAACCGTCTCGGTGGATAACTTCCAGACGGGCGCGGTCAATCGCAGCCGCGACATGCGCTTCGACGCTGGCGGCAAGGGCGTGAATGTCGCGTCCTTCCTCGCGGATTATGGACTCAACGTGGCGGTGACGGGTTTCCTCGGCGAAGAAAACGCGGACGTGTTCGAGCGTCACTTTGCGCGGAAGAAAATCGAAGACCGTTTTGTGCGTGTGCCGGGCGAAACGCGCGTGAACATCAAAATCATGGATGAGGCGAATCAAGTCACCACCGACTTGAACACCCCGGGACAAATCCCCGGCGAGTACGCCATCACGCGCTTTTATGAGCAAATCGAAGCGCTCGCGCAAACCTGCGAATGTTTCGTGCTTTCGGGCAATATCCAGGCAGGGCTGCCCGCCGATTTTTACGCGGAGTTGATCGCCTTTCTCAAATCCAAAAAGCGCATGACCGTTTTGGACACCAGCGGCGAAGCGCTATCCGCCGCGCTCAAAGCGGGACCGAACATTATCAAACCGAATATTGACGAACTCGGCGCGATGTTAAATCAATCGCTGAATAGCATCGAAGAAGCCCATGCCGCCGCGATTGCGCTCGTTAATGACGATACAAAAATTGTGATTATCTCGATGGGCAGCGATGGCGCGCTCTTCATCGAAAAAAATGCCGCGTTTATTGTGCGCCCGCCTTCTATTTCGATCAAGTCCACGGTTGGCGCGGGCGACGCGATGGTCGCGGGACTCGTCGCGGGCTTGAGCAAGAAATTATCACTGCAAGAATGTGCGCGGCTGGCGACAGCTTTCTCGCTCAGCGCGGTGACTCGTCTTGGGCGTGATTTGCCCGCGAGTGACGTCATCAATGAGTTTCAGAAGCAGGTTGAAATTATTCCGTTTGTAGTGACCAAATCCTAAAGGTTTTCAAAACCTTTAGGATTTCGGAAAGTTGTTTTGTAAAAGGAGATTCAAATGAAGATTGTAGCAATCACCTCATGCCCGACGGGAATCGCGCACACTTACATGGCAGCCGAAGGGCTGGAGCGCGGCGCGAAGAAGTTGGGTCACATTATCAAGGTTGAGACGCAGGGTTCTGTCGGCGTGGAAAACCGCCTGACTGAGGGCGAAATCGCGGAAGCGGAACTCGTCATCATTGCTGCGGATGTCAAAGTTGATTTAAGTCGCTTTGTTGGTAAGAAAATCTATGAAACCACCAGCAACCCGGCAATTAAAGACGGGGTTGGCGTGATTACCGCCGCCCTGAATTCATAATTTTTCAAGGAGAGAAAAATGGCAACAAATAGTAATTCATTCAAAGGCGCTTACAAGCACCTGATGACGGGCGTGTCTTACATGATCCCGTTCGTTGTCGCAGGCGGTCTTTTGATCGCCATCGGCTTTGCCGCGCGTGGTATTTATGCCTACGATGCGACCCTCGCCATGGATGGCTCAACCATTGAAGCCACCGCGTGGACGACCTTCTGGGCGAACATCTTCGCCATCGGCGCGAAGGGCGGCTTCGGTTTGATGGTCGCAATTTTGGCGGGTTATATTTCCTACTCGATTGCAGACCGCCCGGGTCTTGCCCCCGGTATGATCGGCGGTATCCTCGCCGGCGTTACGGGTTCGGGCTTCCTCGGCGGTATCATCGCCGGTTTCGTGGCGGGTTACTTCACCCAATGGCTCAACGGCGCGATTAAACTTCCGCGCAACCTTTCTGGTCTCAAACCCGTTTTGATCCTGCCGCTCGTCAGTTCGCTCGTCGTCGGTTTGATTATGTTCTATATCGTTGGCGTCCCCGTCAAAGCCGCGCTGGATGGTCTTACCGCTTGGCTGCAGGGAATGCAGACTGGCAGCGCCGCCGTTCTTGGTCTCATCCTCGGATTGATGATGGCGTTTGACATGGGCGGACCCGTCAACAAAGCCGCGTACACCTTTGGCGTTGGTTTGCTCAGCACCCAGGTTACCGCCCCGATGGCGGCAGTGATGGCTGCGGGCATGACTCCTCCGCTGGGTATTGCGCTCGCCGCGTACCTCTTCAAGAACAAATTCACCGAAGAGGAGCGTGAATCTGCAAGCGCGACCGCCTTGCTTGGAATCTCCTTCATTACCGAAGGCGCGATTCCCTACGCCGCGCGCGACCCGTTCGCGGTGATCCCCTCCATCATGGTCGGCTCTGCGGTTGCTGGCGCGCTCTCGATGGCGTTCGGCTGTCAACTGCATGTTCCCCACGGCGGAATCTTCGTGCTGCCCATCCCCAACG
>JAQTWR010000240.1 GCA_028689195.1 Anaerolineales bacterium
GTCAATCTTTAAGCCGTAAATATCGGCGAGTTCGATGATACGTTTGGAGACGCGATCTAAATCAGTGAGCGCGCCGCGCGAGGAGGGCAGACCGAGCGCGACATTCTCCGCTACAGTGAGCGACGGCACGAGCATGAAATGCTGATGAATCATGCCAATGCCCAGATTGATCGAATCAGTGGGAGATGAAATGCGGATGGATTTTCCGTTCAGCAAAATCTCGCCTTCGTCGGGGTGATATAAGCCATAGAGAATCTTCATCAACGTGCTTTTGCCCGCGCCGTTCTCACCCAACAGCGCGTGAACTTCGCCGGACTTCACATCAAAATCAACGTGGTCGCTTGCCAGCACGCCGGGGAATTTTTTGGTAATGCCGCGCATTTCGAGGCGGTCAATTCGCGTTCGACCGGAGGGGAGCAGATTCGATTCGGTCATAAGAGCCATCCTCTTGGGGAGTGACAGTCACCATAAAGGTGACTGTCACTTTTATTACAAATTACGGAAGCGTGATAGTGATTGTGCCGTCAATGATCCCTTGAATGGCGGCGTCGCCCAGGGCTTTGACTTCGGGCGCAAGATTATAGCCAGGATTGTATTCCATGACTTCGCCGTTGTTCTTAAGGTTGATGGCGAAAGATTCTCCGCCCAACGTGCCGGACTGAATCTTCGAGATCATCTCTTTCAAAATGATTTCCCAGTGGTAAACCTGGCTGACAACCACGATCTCAGGAGCCAGAGAGGATTGATTGGCGTCACTGGCAAACCAGAGGACATTGCTGTCCTTGGCTTTGCCGATTGCGCCGACGACCATCTGCGCAGTGCCTGTCAAGACGTCTGCGCCGTTGGAGATGTGCGTATTTGCAGCTTCTGCAGCCAGGGCAACATCGGAGAAGGAGCCGATATAGTTGACGTTTACTTTGACCGCGGGATCAGTCGCGGCAACGCCCTGCTTGAAACCTTCAACATAGAGTTTGGCGTCGCCGGTTTCGATCGGGGCAACGATACCGATGGTCTTGCTTTTGGAAAGGGAGGCAGCCAGCACGCCGTTCACATAACCGCCTTCTTCAGAAGCTGCTTCATAAGCATAGATGTTGGGCAGCCCAAATGTATCGACAGTGGTGCCCCATGCAAAACTGGTTTCGGGAAAGTCGGGTGCGATTTCCTGCAAGGATGAACCATACTGCGAGCCGTGCGCGATAACAAGGTTATAGCCCTGGGTGGCATAATCGCGAATGGCGGCGGCGGCATCGTCCACTTTGAACATACCTTCAGAGAATACGAACTCGAACTTGTCCGCGCCCATTTCATTCTGAATAGCAACCAACGCGTCATACATGCTTTGGCTGAACGCCATATCATTCTTGGCGCTGGGCATAATTACAGCCACGCGGAAAGGCTCCGCAACGACAGGCGCCTCGGTTGCGGCGGCGGGCGCTTCAGTAGCGGGTTGCGCAGGAGCTTCGGTAGCAACAGGTTTGGGGGCTTCAGTGGGTTTCGCTCCGCCGCACGCGCTCAGGATCAGTGCAAGCGCGACAACGAATGTAGCAATTTGTGTAAACTTTTTCATTTCTTCTCCTATTTCAGTTTGATTTTTTTTGAAAACCGATCCAATTTTGAATTATTTAGACTCTCTTTTGCGTGCCTCCTTATTTTTTTATTTATTCCTCACGCTCAAAGGGTTTCGTCAACGCCGTTGGAGCGATCACCTTTGAAACGGTAGCAATCAAAACCAAGATCGTCAGAACGTAAGGCATCATCACTGCGAGTTCGGAGGGAATGGAAATGCCCAATACTTGAATCCACAATTGCAGCGAATTCACCATACTGAACAATAATGCGCCCACTAACACCCCGCCAGGACGCCATGCGCCAAAATAGACCAGCGCCACCGCGATAAATCCCAGCCCGCTGGTCATGTTCTGCTGGAAGACGTTAAGCAACGCGATGGAAAGCGACGCGCCCGCGAGACCGGACATCATCCCGCCGAAGATTATGGCGAAGTAGCGCACGCGCGCCACGCTCACCCCAAGCGAATCGGCTGCGTCTGGGTTTTCTCCCACCGCGCGGATTTTCAACCCAAGCGTGGTCTTATTCAACACGAACCACGCCAAAAGAACAAGGAAATACGAGCCATATACCAGAATGTTATGGTTGAAGAAAATTTCCCCGATCCCGGGGATTTTGCTCAAAAATGGGATGGCGATCTTTTGAAAACCATCCACGGTACGCACAGTGCCCATCATCTTTTGGAACAGCAAGTCACTCATGCCCAGCCCGAAAAGATAAAAACCAATGCCGCTGATGCCCTGCTCTGCGTGCAAGTTGACCGTGGCAAACGCCATTGCCAGCCCCATCGCCACGCCAACGATCATCGCCGCCAGCACGCCCAACCACAGGCTGCCGGTGTTCATCGCAACATAGAACGCAGCAAACGCGCCCAACAGCATTTGACCTTCGACGCCAAGATTCAACACGCCGCTGCGCTGGCTGAAAGTCTCACCGATGGCGGCATATAAATACGGCGTAGCCAGCCGAATGCCCGAAGACAGAATCCCTATCAACACCGTAACTGTAAAGAGTTCTGAGATCATGACTTTGCCTCCATAGGTCGATCTGGAGCGTCAGCCGGCGGTGGATTTTCCTTGTTCGCCTGTGCCAGGCGTTGACGCTGTCGTCTCCGGCGCAGGAATTCACTGCTGACTACAAATACAACCACCAAACCGTTTAACGCGGTGATCAATGCCGAAGGCGCCTGCACCACGCGCTGCATTTGATTCGCGCCCACTAGCAATGCGCCGAATAAAACAGACGCAAGGATTGACCATAACGGATGCAGCTGTCCGAATAACGCGGCAACGATTCCATTGAAACCAGAATTGCTGGTAAAGCCGGAAGCCGAACCGTCGGTAATCATGCGGTAGTTAACGCCATAGACTTGAACCGCGCCAGCCAGCCCCGCAAACGCGCCGCTCAACAACAAAGCCATTACTATATAGCGCTGAACCTTGATCCCCGCATATTTGGAAGCCGATGGGTTCAATCCCACCGCGCGGATTCGATATCCGAGTGTGGTGCGCCATAACAGAATGTAAACCAGCACAGCCAACGCCACGGCAATAATCAATCCAAAATGCAGGCGCGTGGGCGGCATCAATCGCGCCAGCCGGAAGGATTCAATCAATCTCGCCGTTTGGGGAATTTTGGAAGCCTTTTGAGCCTGAACAGGATCAATCATCGGTCCGCGCAGCATGAAGTTCATGATCTGCACGGCTATGGCATTCATCATCACCGTACTTAAAATTTCGTTGACATTGAAATAGGCTTTAAGATAGCCGGGGATTCCACCCCAGATCGCGCCGCCCAAAAAGCCCGCAATCATCGCGGAAGTGATAACCAACCAGCCAGGCGCGTTTGTAAAGGTCAAGCCAACCCACGTTGCGAGCAGTCCGCCGATAATCATCTGTCCTTCGCCGCCGATGTTGATTACGTCGCCGCGGAAGGAGATGCAAATTCCAAGCGCGACAAGGAGCAGCGGCGTGGCTTTCACCAGCGTTTCGGCAAAAGCGTTCGTGCTGCCGAAGGCGCCATCCCATAGCGCGGCATACGCTTCAACGGGATTGACCTTAAGAAATAGAAGCATCACCGCGCCTACGGCAAGCGCGGCAAGCGTGGCTATGACGGGTAATAGGGCGTCGAAAAGCGCGCTTAATCTTGATCGCATCGAAATCTGATCCTCCTCAGTATGGATTCGAGGGACAAACTGAAAACGGGCGCGTTAACTCCACGCCTGTACCAAACTCAAACGCAAAGCGGAATCGTCAAAATCGTTTATGCCAAACGCGAGGGGCAGGTTATTCTTTCCATAGAATGTGACTTGCAATTGCAAAATCGCCCTGCTAGATTCGCCGCCGAAAAATTCGAGCGCCTCTGCGCTGATCAAAACCGAGCGGATGTCGGTGATGGCTGAAGCGATTTTCTGATGAAAATAGGTTTGAAAAATATCGCGGATATGGAGTTCGCCGTTGATGCTCTCGATGGGTTCGCGGAGCAGGGAAAACGGAATGACGTTATCAGCCAGAATAACCGCGCGCTGATCCGCATAGAACAATCGGCGCAGACTGATGACTTCGTCGCCAATTCCTAACGCGAGCGCGAGCGCTTCTTTTTCGGTTGCGGGTCTGCACTCGATGGATAGCGGGCGGATGGTTGATTTGTAGCCGTTTCCCTCGATTAAGCATACCAAGTCCCATAAATTCCCCATGTGCGCGCTGGCTTCATGCGCCCGCGCATTGACATACGTGCCGTCCCCTTGTTTGCGCAAAATCAGACCTGTAGCCGCCAGTTTTGCAAGCGCCGTCCGCACTGTGGCGCGGCTGACTCCAAACTCTTCGGATAACTCGCTTTCCGAAGGCATTCGCCCCCCAGACGGATAAATACCCTCCCGAATTCTTTCCAGAAGGAGTTCGTCCACCTGATTGGAGACCGTTTTTGACTGAATAAAATTCATATCATAGAAGGGAAGCGATTAGAGGACAGTCGTCTGACATTTCATTTTTACCCTGTTTGCCCATTCTGTTTCAAGTGACATTTGTCACATTCTTTTGCCGCGCCGTTTATGGTTTTTCCAGCCCATGCGCGGTCAATAAATTTTCGTCGTCCAAAATATCTATCGTCAAGCCGTCTGCGACGATGCGCCCTTCGTCCATGACAAGGGTGCGCGGGAAGAGTTCTTTCACCAGCGCCATATCGTGCGTGGAGACCAGCATGGTGATGGGCAGCTCGCGCAGCAAGTTGATCAGCGAACGGCGCGCGCGGGGGTCAAGTCCCGCGGAGGGTTCGTCCAAAATCAAAATGCTGGGATTCATCGAGAGGACGGTTGCGATGGCGATTCGTTTTTTCTCTCCCATGCTGAGGTGATGCGACAGGCGGTCTTTGTATGCCGACATGCGAACCGCTTCGAGCGCAGAAGTTACGCGCGCGCGCACATCGGTTTCGGGCAAGCCCATGTGCAGCGGACCAAACGCAACGTCTTCGAAAACGGTTGGCGAAAATAATTGATCGTCGGGATTCTGAAAAACGATTCCCACCATCGAGCGGATGAGCGGAAGATTT
>JAQTWR010000241.1 GCA_028689195.1 Anaerolineales bacterium
AATCTTTACGATAGTCTCAAAGACCCTTCGCTAACGCTCAGGGTGACAACTTGACGGGGATTTGAGAAGTTTCGATTACTTTCTTTACGGTGTAGTAGACTTCTTGCATAAGTTATTTGCAAAACCACAAAGGCGCGAAGCCGCTAAGTTTTTCTTCTTAGAGTCTTTGTGACTTCGTACCCTTGTGGTTCACCCTTTGACATTTGCAAGAGGTCTGATAAATCCCCCGCGCCGCTGAATTTACTTTTTTCGCACGTCTAAAATTGCGATTTTCGTCGAGTGGTTGAACGGCGCAGGGTCGGTGATGGGTTTGCTCGCGGCGGTCCCGATAAAATCTTCAGAAGCCGGAATCAATTCCCGAATTTTCAGGTAGCCGTCTTTGCATAAGGTTTCCAGCGTTTGCATATATTCTTTTCCGCTGACATAGAGCGCGTTGTTGATGGCGATCAAAACGCCGCCGTCGTTAATCAGCGGACGCACTTTATTAATCAACCGCGCGCTTTCGTTTACTTGATCCACCCTGCCTTTTGAGGTCGCCGAAAAAAACGGCGGGTCAATGATGACGCAGTCGAAGGATTTTTTTTCGCGCTTCAAATTGCCCACCTGCTCGAAGAAATCGCGCGCAATGAAATCTCCCTTGTGAATGGGAAAGCCGTTTAATGTATACGATTGCTTGGCGAGGTTAAGAAACGCGCGGCTAAGGTCAATTTGCGTGACGCGGCTGGCTTCGCCTTTAAGCGCGGCGACGCCAAAACTGCCCGTGTATGCAAAAGTATTCAAAACGGTTTTGCCTTTCAGGTTTTCGATAATCCATTTTCGCAAATTGCGCGTGTCGAGGTAGAAACTCGCGTCGCGGTTCATCGTCAGGTCAACGGCGTACCATGCGCCGTGTTCTTTTATCTTGCGGTCTATTTCCGCGCCGAACAAGGGGACGCCGCACTTTTCCTGATGCGTTTCCCCGTTTCGCGTTTTGACGATTCCCGCGCACAGCCACCCTAAAGCGGATTGTAAATACTGCGCGGCTTCGCGGATTGTTTCTTGATTCTGCGCGGGGTCGTTGGCGTAGTTGTGAATTAGCGCGGTGCGCGCATAAATATCCACCACGAGATTTGGCGCGCCTTCGTAGAATCCATTGAAGAGGCGGAAGGCTTCTTCGTGCGCCGAGTCGATTCGATGGGCGCGCGCCGCAAGGGATGCTTCTAATAATTCGGAGATCGAGCGTGTTGTCATTGGCATCGTCGCCGCATTATTTGCCCGCGTTTTCGATAATCTTACGCACGTCTTCGGCGTGTTCTTCTTCGTGCGGTCCAAAGATGTTGATAATATCCATCAAGGTCCCTTCGCCGCCCCAGGGGAGGATGAATTTTTGCGTAATTTTTTCTTCGGGCGCTGCGCGGATTAAATCAAGCAGGATGTTGCGCGTTTCGACATACTCGCGGTAGATGTGGTCGTAATCCAAGCCTTCGCGGGTGGCGACGGTTTCGGCGTTATATACGTCCATCCCGCGCATGGCGGGCGTGGGGGGGATTTCTCCCGCCATAATCGCGCGGATGAAACCAATCGTCGCGTCGTCCCAGCCTGAAAGGTGGGCGATGATTTCGCGCACCGTCCACAGCGGATATATCTTGCGGTCCTTGTCAATGACTTCCAGATGCGCGAGCATTTCCGCGCGGGATGCTTCGAGGCGTTTAACAAGGCTTTCGTTCAAGTTCATGGCGTTTACTCCATTTAATTTTTGATTTAGAGAGAGTGTCTAACTCTGTGGGCTAAACACAAAGTCACGAAGACTCGAAGACGCAAAGAAACCTTTGAGGCTTGGCGTCTTTGCGCCTTCGCGTTAAAGAAAGCCCATCCTTTTAGACACTCCTGATTTAGAAGACGTGAATATACCACAATTGTTCAATGGTATAATCCCCGCCCGTATGAGTATAGAAACGAATTCCAACAAAACAAAAATCTGCCCAACATGCGGAACGCGCTTGAGCGAGAATGCGGCGCGTTGCCTTGTGTGTGGCGCCGAATTTAACGCGCGACCCGAGGCAAAGGTTGCTAAAAAGGCTGAGAAATCGGTGCAAGCCAGCCGTATGCCTGTGATTACGTTAAGCCTGCCCGCGGCGGTGGGCATCCTTGCGGTGGTTGTTGTCATTGCCGCGACGATTGCTTTCTTTTCGAGCCGCGCAGGCGCGCCGACGGGAACTTTCGACCCCGTTGAAACCGCGACCCCTTCGCAAACGCCGACCATCACGCCGCCGCCAACGCAGACTTTGATTCCGACGGACGTTCCCACGCCTACGCCCATTCCGCCTTTTGATTATACGGTTGGCGCGGGCGAATACTGCTCGACGATTGCCTTCAATTTTGGCGTTTCTGTACAAAGCATTATCATCGCCAACAACCTGCCGTCCACCTGCCCGCTCAGTCAGGGACAGAAAATCAAGGTGCCTTATCCCACCGCCACGGTTCCGCCTCCCGCGACAAATACCCCCTTGCCTGCGGATGCGACCAAGCAGTCTTGCGATACCGTCCCGATTACCGTGCAGGATGGCGATACGCTTTCGAGCATTGCCGCAAATTACGCGGTTCCAGCGGCTGCGATCAAGGAATTTAATGGACTGACCACCGATAATGTCTTCTTCGGGTCGAATCTCCTAATCCCCTTGTGTATGCGCGCTGCGACTCCGGGACCGACTCCCACCGCGACGATTCCGCCGCCATATCCCGCTCCCAATTTGTTATTGCCCGCCGATGGCGTTGCCTTCACGCTGGCGAATGACGTGGTGACTCTGCAATGGGCTTCCGTTGGCGTGCTGCGCGACGTCGAGGCGTACCAGATCACGGTGGAAGACGTCACGTCTGATCAAGCCCGCCGTCTGGTGGATTACGTGACCGATACGAAATATATTGTCCCTACATCGTATCGTCCAAAAGATAATGTGGCGCACGTTTTGCGTTGGTGGATTACCCCCGTGCGTCAATCTGGCGTTGACGATCAGGGACAGCCTATTTGGGTTGCCTCGGGCGCGGTCAGCGATAAGCGCGTCTTTACATGGGTGGGGGTTGCCGTCGAAGGCACGCCCAATCCATAACAAACAAAATTCGAAAAAAGCAGTCGCAAAAAGCGGCTGCTTTTTTATTTTCTGAAAATTGCGATGATTCCAAAAGCGGCGATGATTGCCCCTGAAATGCGATTGATCCACGCCATGTGATTTACCGCCAAGCGACCGCGCATCAACCCGACCCCGAAACTGAGCGTCAGCCACCAAGCCGACGACCCCGCGAATACGCCCGCTACCAGCGCAAGGGGCGAACTTGTGTTGCCGACGAACATCGTCCCTGCAAAAATCGCCGCAAAGGAAATGATAGTCATTGGGTTGGCGAGGGTCAGAAAAAATGTGGAAAGATACGCGCCGACCAACCCGACTTGATTTGCCTGCGCGGCGTGATCGGCGGGCTTTTCAAGGAACGTCTTTACGCCGAGATACAGCAGGAAACATCCGCCGAATAATTGCAGCCATGCTTTATTTTCGACCAAAAGATTTGTGACTACGGTCAACCCGTACGCCGCGAGCGCGCCATATAGCATATCGGCGCTTGCCGCGCCCATGCCCGATAAAAATCCCATCAATTTTCCGCCTGATAACGTGCGGCGAATACATAACACGCCAATCGGTCCGACGGGCGCGGCAATGGCGAAGCCGATGAGAATTCCGCGTAAAAATATCATATCGCTTTTCCTTTGATGATTTCTTGGTCGCGCTTTGTGATGTCGAATGCGCCCGCTATTTGCAGGATTCGATATAAGTATCCAATATCAAATTCTTGCGGATGGAGTTGATTCCCATCTCGTTGGATTTTGGGCAAAAGTCTTTCGGCGCGAGCGTGTATTCGATGTTGAACACGGGCTTCCCCGCCCTGATGAAAGGCAGCAGCGCTTCGCATTCGTCGTATTGAAAACATTCTTCGTTCAACTGCCAGTCAAAGTAGGGAAGCAAATCGGGAATCTGCTCGCCGTCGTTTTTCAATCCAATCGAAAGTCCGCGCGCGTGCGCCGATTCAGACAGCCAGATGTTGTATTTCAATTGATCCTCATACGCTAAAGGGAATCCCGTGTCGTTGACGAAGCCATGTACGTTATCGGGGTCTACGCCGTCGCATCCCTTTTGCGCGGCAAGATCGAGGCGCGCTGACATGATCGGCGCGAGCAAATCCATTCTTCTAATGTCGAGCCATTTTTCGCCTTGCCAGCCTTCGTAGTCTTTGCCAAGAACTTCGGCGGGGAAGTTGCTTGTATCGGGTCGCCAATCTTCAAAAGAACCCGCGCTGAAATAACACATCACAAAAATGCCGCGCGTATGCAAGCCCGCAATAACGGCGGGCGAAGTCTCGAACAGGTCAAGATTGTAGATGTCGAAGTCCGCGCTTACGTTGTCTATATCCCCGGCGTATTGAATTTGCCAGGTTGCATTTGGCGGCGGGATTTTGATGGGCGCAGCCGTGACGATCGATTGCGTCGCCGTCGCGGATATGTCAATCGGCGTTTCTGCGATTTCCGGCGCAGACGCGCACGCGCTGATTGTAAATATAACGACGAGCAGAATCTCCAGCATTTTTTTCATTCGCCGATTGTATCAAACGGCGGAAATAAGAATCAAAAAAGGGACGCTCGTGAAAGCGTCCCTTTTTGTTATTGCAAAACTTGAGCGTCTTCTTTGCGTTTGAACCAGTTATTCCATTCGCGGTTTTCCCACACAACCAAAATGGGCGCGGCGTTGAAAATGGACGAATACGTTCCGCTGAAAATACCCACCAGCAAAATCAGCACAAAGTGACGGGTGCTGTCGCCGCCGAATAAAACCAGCGCCAGCAAAGTGAGCATAACGGTCAGCTGCGTGTTGATGGAGCGATCCAACGTTTGAACGATGGAGTGATTGACCATCGTTTCATAGTCAACGCGGCGGAGGATATTCGAGTTCTCGCGCACGCGGTCGAATACCACGATGGTGTCATGCACCGAAAAGCCGATGACGGTCAACAACGCGGTGAGGAAGAGCGCGTCCGCTTCCCAACCGAGGAGATCGGAAGA
>JAQTWR010000242.1 GCA_028689195.1 Anaerolineales bacterium
AAAGTCGGTAACCACCAAGTCACGAAGACACGAAGCCTCAAAGGTTTCTTAGTGGCTTCGTGTCTTAGAGTCTTTGAGTTTAGCCTCCAAAGTTAGATGCGCCCCTACTCGTCGAACAAATCCGAGATAAATCCCCACAACCCGCCGTTTTCTTTTTCCTCGTCGAATTTCGCAATATCGCTTGCCACCGTTCCGTTTTGACCGTTGATGAGCAGCAGATGTTCACACCCATTGAAGGGAAGTTCGGTCATCCACACGGGCAGTAAATTCAATTTGAAAGATTCAATCAAAAGATTCGCCGAAGATGTGCGGACGATATTCGCGTTGTTCAGCAAATGCGGCAGGTCGGTTTGATATTTTTTGTAAGTCTGGCTTCTCGCGTCGAGCGAAGCGTCAGCCATGGGAATATCGTAAATTTCGGCGGGCATGCCCGCAAGAAAACGCGGATTGTACGGCTGGATGGATTTCGTATCGAACGAGGGAATCAACTTTACGAAAACGCCCGATAATTTGCGCGAAGCGGGAAGCGCGAGATCATCCACCATCACGGGATATTCGTCGGTGGCGCGAATCATGCGCGGTTTGCGGTTTCGGCTGCGGAGTTGGTCTTCGGGGTCTGCGTATTCGTAAGTATATTCAACCGCGCCGCCGACGTCGAAAGTCCACAGCGGAATGTACAATCCGCGCGGAAGTTCCACTTTCTGTTCGGGCTTGATTTCGTTTTTCTCCACCCAGTCAATCAATATTTTCACGGCGCGTTTCTGACCAAACGCATACGGGATGATTCCGTCGGGCGCGAGCAGGTCTTTTGCCTTTTCGAGATTGACCACATGCGGAGAATCGCAGTACACGCACGCAGCCGAGATCAAATTCGGCGGCAGGATAAACTCCGCGCCGCAGCCTTTGCAATGAAAGACCTGTTCCTGAAGCGGCTTTCCATGTCCGCGTTTGGTCGCCATTGCCACGATGAAATCTTTCTCGTTGGCGGATTCATCCGCGCCAAGATTCTGTCCGCGCGAGCAATAATCGCAAACCAGCCGCTGACTGCCGTCGGGCGCAAACGACATCCGTCCGCCGCATTTGGGACACATAAATCTTTGCGCGTCAGATTGTCTCGAGCCGTCGGGCGCGGCGGGTAACTGATTGGGGTTGATAATTTCGCCCGCGTCGAGTTTCCCGTTCACCAGCGCCAAAGCGCGCCGCGCCCTCGCGTGACGCATATCCAGCGCGAGACAATTTTCCAGCGCTTTGCGTTTTTCGGTCGGGTCGCTGCAAACTTCGCCCATCCAAAACCACGCTTCGGCGAGGACTTCATGCGAGCCAGACATATAAATCGCGCGGTCAAAATAGCGTCGCGCAGATTCGTGGTTGCCCGCTTTCGCTTCGATGATTCCGTTGCGGAGCAAATCTTTGGAGTAGTCGCTCATGGCGGCGATTACCATTTACTTCTTACAAGAGCGTCCGTCATTTTTGCCGCCCGCGCCATTTCCTTCACGTCATGCACGCGGATAATATCCGCGCCGCGCGCGATGCCGACCGCAATCGTCGCGGCGGTTCCTTCCACGCGCTGGTCGGCGGGCAGGTCGAGCGTGAAGCCGATGAACGATTTGCGCGAAGTCCCCAATAAAACGGGATAACCCATCGCGCGGATTTCACCCAGCCGATTGACCAATTCCAGATTGTGTTCGCGCGTTTTCCCAAACCCGATTCCCGGGTCGAGGATGATTTGCGACTCGGCAATATTTGCCCCGCGCGCGATTTGGATACTCTCTTCGAGTTCGCGCTTCACGTCTTCGATGAGATTTTGATACTCCGCGCCGATATATGCGCCCCCCAATTTTTCGCGGACTTCCACGCTGGCGGGGTTGCTGCGATTGTGCATGAGAATGACGGGCGCGTTATATTTCGCGGCGACGCGCGCAAGGTTCTCGTCGGCGCGCAGCCCCCACACGTCGTTGACGATATGCGCGCCCGCTTTGAGCGCCTCTTCTGCCACTTGCGATTTGTAGGTGTCAATCGAAATCAACGCCTGCGGAAAATGCTCATGCAGCGCGCGGATAATGGGAATCACGCGCTCCATCTCTTCATCCGCATTGACGGGCGCGGAACCTGGGCGCGTGGATTCTCCGCCCACGTCGAGAATATCCGCGCCGTGAGATAAAAATTCGCGCGCTTGATTCACTGCAACTTCCAGCGAATCTCCGCGCGCGATGATTCCATCTCCAGAAAAACTATCGGGAGTCGCGTTCAAAATTCCCATGACGTAAGTGCGCGTCCCCCAATCAAACGTGAAACTCCCGACCTGCAAAGAATCCGACTTCATATTTTACGGAATTTGATCCAACGGACGCGCCAGCCACGCTTCGGCTTCGTTGATGTCGGTGAAGATTTTCATCGCGGAGGTGGTCTCTGGCAGCGCGAGCGATGCGATGCTCTTGACCGCGTCTACAATGGATTGGTCCGCCACCACCACCGCCACGCGGATGTTTCGCGCCGAGGGGTCGCTGTTCGCGTCCACCGCCATGCGGACGGCTTTTTCGGGAATCTCTTTCACGGCGCGCAGGTCGTAAAGATTGCGCGTGCGGCGGTCGGCTTCGAGCAGGTGGTTCAGCGCAAAATCGTGCCAGTGGGTGAGGGTTGTGTCCGACATATCGGTGAAGGTCAAGGTCATGCCGCCATCGCCGCGACGGATGACGGAATAGCCGACGTCGGCTGTGGGGGTCCAGTTAAGCGGTTTGGATTCGATCATGGTATTTCTCCTGTTTATTTAAACGGCGCGGAACGACGGGTTCGCGCTTGCTTTTCATTCAATATGATTATAACGCAGGCGAAAAATAAATTTCAAATCTTCGAGGTTCGCCGTGATAAGCCGCAACCCGTAGCGCGACATTAATGTCGCGCCGCTATAGATAGCTAAAAATTAGAGATCGTCACGGCAATTCCTAAAGAGCAGGAGCGGCTAATTTTGTGGGCTAACCACAAAGGCACAAAGCCGCCAAGTCGCTAAGAATCCTTTGAGTCTCTGTGCCTTTGTGGCTTCGTGGTTAATGAACGCCCGCCGCTCCCTAAAGAGCTAAATTTCACGGGAGTGTCTAAAATAGTGGGCTAAACACAAAGTCACGAAGACTCGAAGACGCAAAGAAACCTTTGAGGCTTGGCGTCTTTGCGCCTTCGCGTTAAAGAAAGCCCATCCTTTTAGACACTCCTAATTTCACATTTTTGCCCGTCACATGCTATAATGCGGCTCGTTGGGCGCTTAGCTCAGTTGGTTAGAGCGCTTCGTTTACACCGAAGAAGTCAGGGGTTCGAGTCCCTTAGCGCCCACAAAATCCCGCGAACGCGGGATTTTTCATTTCTCCCTCTGCTATAATCTCATCCATGATTCTCATTACCGGTGCAACGGGATTTATCGGGCGCGCGCTTGTGCGCCAACTCTCCGAAGTTGGACGCCCCATGCGCGCGTTGATTCGTCCCTCGAAACAGACTCCGCGTTTGCCCAAGGGCGTATCGGTGGAAGTGGCGGTCGTCTCGCTCGCGGATGTGCGTGGCTTGCGCGCCGCGCTGCGCGATGTGGACGTTGTCTTCCATTTTGCCAGCGCCGAAAATCAAGGCGCGCGCGGAGACCTGCTCACCGCCGATATTCAAGGGACGCGGAATCTCGTCGAAGCCGCGTCAGACGCGGGCGTGGATCGCATCGTTTATTTGAGTCATCTGGGCGCGGCGAGTTCTTCCGCGTATCCCGCGTTCAAGGCAAAGGGCATGGCGGAGGAATATATCCGCAAGGGAAAAACCCCGTACACGATCTTTCGCACATCGCTTGTCTATGGACCCGAAGACCATTTCACCAATAACCTTGCGCGGCTCATTCGTTCCGCGCCGGGCGTTTTTCCAATTCCGCTGGGCGGGCGCGCGGTCGTGCAGCCCATTTGGGTCGAAGACCTTGTCACTTGTATGCTGTGGTCGCTCGAAAACGACGAAGCGCTTAATAAAGTCTACGAACTCGGCGGCAGCGAATTTTTTACCTTCAGGCAGATTGTCGAAACCGTGATGGATGCGACGCGCAGGCGGCGCTGGCTGACTTCGATGTCTCCCATCACTTTGCGCGCGCTGACCGTTTTTCTCGAAGGCGTTATTCCCAACTTCCCCATCTCGTCTTTCTGGCTCGACTATTTCGCGGTCAACCGCACCTGCGCCGTAGATTCCATGCCGCGCGTATTTGGACTCATGCCCGCGCGTTTTACCTATCGCCTCGATTATCTAATCAAGAAACGCTGGTATCAACGCGCATGGGATTCCGCCGCCGAAAGAATCGCAGCCCTGCGCGCGCGTACTCCTTAACCTTCAAACTTTGACTACCATTCGCCTGCTCGAAACCCCCGAAGAAATGCGCCTTGTCGAAGAACTCCAGCGCCAGGTGTGGACTGGCTCCGAGACCGACGTTGTGCCGCTGCACATGCTCATCACTGCCGTCCACAACGGCGGGCTGATTCTCGGCGCGTTCAGCGAAGAAAAAATCATCGGCTTTGTGTTTGGCTTCGCGGGGCTTGAATCCACGCCCGACGGTCCGCGCCCAAAGCATTGCTCGCACATGATGGGCGTGCATCCCGATTGCCGCGACGACGGAATCGGGTTTGCGCTCAAACGCGCGCAATGGCAAATGGTGCGCCATCAGGGACTCGACCACATCACATGGACGTACGATCCGCTGCTCAGTCGCAACGCGTATCTTAACATCGCAAAACTTGGCGCGGTTTGCTCCATGTATCGTCAATCGGAATATGGCGATATGCGCGACGGACTTAACGCGGGCTTGCCCTCCGACCGCTTTCAAGTGGATTGGTGGGTCAATACGCCGCGCGTCGAAAGGCGATTGGGCAAACGCCCGCGCCCTACGCTCAAATTGAATCACATTATCAGGTCTGGTCTGCGTCCCTTTTACGCGGTTGATTCTTCCGCCGATATTCCCCATCCGCCCGAAAATATTCCGCCCTTCGAGAATCGCCTGCTGCTTGCCGAAATCCCCGCCGATTTTATCGCGCTCAAAGAAAAAGATTTCGCCCTCGCCCGC